>NZ_JBHLWY010000030.1:0-91489 GCF_042432615.1 Bhargavaea ullalensis | reverse complement strand
TTGGAAATTCATGTGGCCTAAAAAAGAGTGAGGACGATGTCCTCACCCCAACAATTGACGTAGGGCCCATTTTCATGACAAAGCCTTCCGCCGGTGCGCCGCGGATGAATCATTGTTATAATGAACAGGTTGAGAACATATACAGGCGGCCGGGACTCACCCGGCCGGTGAACAGGAGAGTGAAAACGATGGGGAAAGTGCATGTATTTGACCACCCGCTCATTCAGCATAAATTGACATTCATCCGCGACGTGAACACCGGGACGAAGGAATTCCGGGAGCTGGTCGACGAAGTGGCGACGCTCATGGCCTATGAAATCACGAGGGACCTTCCGCTGCGCAAAACGGAAGTCGAGACGCCGGTCCAGATGGCGGAATCGTATGTCCTGGCAGGCAAGAAACTCGGCATTGTGCCGATCCTCCGTGCCGGCATCGGCATGATGGATGGAATCCTGAAGCTGATTCCGACAGCCAAGGTAGGGCACATCGGGCTTTACCGCGATCCGGAAACACTCAAGCCCATCGAATATTACGCGAAGCTTCCTTCGGATGTCGGCGAGCGGGAGTTCATCGTCGTCGACCCGATGCTCGCAACCGGCGGCTCGGCCATCGCGGCAATCGATTCGCTGAAAACGCGGGGTGCGACGCATATCCGGTTCATGTGCCTCATCGCCGCACCCGAAGGCGTGAAGGCGCTGGCAGATGCACATCCGGACGTCGATATCTACATCGCGGCGCTTGATGAAAAACTGAATGACCACGGCTATATCGTTCCCGGGCTCGGCGACGCGGGCGACCGGCTGTTCGGCACCAAATAAGAACAGCACAAAATAATGTTGGATGGTGACACAGATTGACTAAGAGATGGAAAGTGATGACCATTTTCGGCACGCGGCCCGAAGCGATCAAAATGGCGCCGCTCGTTCTGGAACTGAACAAGCATCCGGAACAAATCGAGCCGATCGTGACGGTGACCGCACAGCACCGGGAGATGCTCGACCAAGTACTTCATGCGTTCGGGATCGAGCCGGACTTTGACCTGAACATCATGAAGAGCCGGCAGACGCTCATCGACGTCGCCACACGCGGACTCGAAGGACTTGACCGGATCATGAAGGAGGCGAAGCCGGACGTCGTCCTCGTACACGGCGACACCTCGACGACATTCATCGCAGGTCTTGCCGCATTCTATAACGGCATCACGGTCGGCCATGTTGAGGCGGGCCTCCGGACATGGGACAAGTATTCGCCGTTCCCGGAGGAGATGAACCGCCAGTTGACCGGTGTCCTTGCCGATCTTCATTTCGCCCCGACCGAAAAGTCCGCGGCGAACCTGATCGCGGAAGGCAAGCCGGAAGACCGGATCTTCATCACGGGCAACACGGCAATCGACGCGCTGAAGACGACTGTCGACGAATCATACGAAAGCCCGATCCTGGATGAGGCGGAAGGGGACCGGATCATCCTGCTGACGGCCCACCGGCGCGAAAACCTGGGAGAACCGATGCGCCATATGTTCCGGGCGATCAGCCGGCTGCTTGAAAAGCATGAAGACACACGTGTCATTTATCCGGTGCATCTGAACCCGGCCGTCCGGGAAGTCGCGGATGAGATCCTCGGCGACAATCCGCGCGTCCGGCTCATCGATCCGCTTGAAGTGGTCGATTTCCACAACTTCGCGGCACGGTCTCATCTCATCCTCACCGACTCCGGCGGCATACAGGAAGAGGCCCCGTCGCTCGGAAAGCCGGTCCTCGTCCTGCGTGACACGACCGAGCGTCCGGAAGGGATCGAGGCAGGCACACTGAAGCTGGCGGGGACCGACGAGGAAACGATCTTCCGCCTGGCCGATGAGCTGCTGTCAGACGAAGCCGCCTATGCGTCCATGGCAAAGGCGGCCAATCCGTACGGTGACGGACACGCGTCGGAGAGAATCGTCAGTGCCCTGATCGATTATATGGAAAAACAAAAATGATTTCAGAAAAATATGTATAAAATTGCAGCCCGTCCGGCAATACTTGGCAAAAGCCGAGTGTGCCGGGCGGGTTGATTTTTGTCCTGGGCCACCCAAAAAATCATCCGGAACCGGGTGAATCTCTCACCATTCCGGACGCTTTCTGAAGTATGTCGAATCTTTGACAAAAATAGCGGCTTGTGAAGAATTTCACGGGAATCAATTGACATCATTCTCGCCCCTGTTGTATGCTTGCAAAGGGTAAGAATGACAAGGGTTACAGGCGTTTTCGGACGCTGCGTGCGCTTGCTGTTACTGCATTCTATTATACTCGCTCCGACAGGCAGAAACCGGCCGGAAATACGATGCGGGAGACCTCGACAATGGAGAATTTGCGGCAGATCCACAATAGGCAGAAGAGGGCTCTCTTTTTTTTGCTTGCTTTGCTTGTCCTCGGGTGGGGATTCGCCCCATGGCCGAAAGTGTTTGCCGGGCTCATTCTCGGGATTCTCTTCGGATTGTACAACTTCTGGATCCTCGTCAGGAGGATGGAGAAGTTCGACCGGACGCTGACGGCCGGGACCCGGGCGCCCTCGCTCGGTTCCGGCATCCGATTCGCTTCGGGCGTCGCGGCGGCGGCCATCGCCATTTCGCTGCCGGAGACATTTGACCTGATCGCCACGGTGATCGGTTTAATGATCCCGTATGGCCTCATGCTGGCAGAACGGATCATTTATCATCTGAAACACCAGGATCCTGGGGAGAAAGAGAGGTGAACCAATAAATGAACCATGAAAACCCCCAATTCGAATGGCTCGGACTGACGTTCAACCCATCGAATATTCTTATGCTCGGGGTTACATGCCTAATCGTCTTTCTCATTGCGTTCATCTCGACCCGAAATCTGAGTCTGAAGCCGACCGGCATGCAGAACTTCATGGAGTGGGTCATGGACTTCGTCAAGGGAATCGTCAAGAGCAACATGGACTGGAAGACAGGCGGACGTTTCCACCTGCTCGGCCTGACGCTCATCATGTTCATCTTCGTCGCGAACATGCTGGGGCTGCCATTCTCGGTCGTCTGGGACCACAAACTGTGGTGGAAGTCGCCGACTGCAGACCCGACCATCACGATGACGCTTGCAGTCATGGTCGTCGTTCTGACCAACTACTATGGAGTCAAAATGCTCGGCTTCAAGAAGTACCTCGGCGGATTCGCTCAGCCGATGCCGTTCCTCGCACCGCTTAAGGTCATCGAGGAATTTGCAAACACGCTGACGCTCGGTCTCCGTCTTTACGGGAACATCTACGCGGGGGAGATCCTCATCGGGCTTCTCGCAGGCCTTGGTTCCGCAAGTTTCGTCGGATTCCTCGGAGCAATCGTTCCAGCGATGGCATGGCAGGGCTTCTCGATCTTTATCGGGGCGATCCAGTCGTTCATCTTCGTTATGTTGACGATGGTGTACATGTCTCACAAAGTGAGCACGGACCATTGATCATATGATGCCCGAAAATCGGGCTGACAAAACAAAACAAACACTTAGGAGGAAATTATAAAATGGGTCTTTTGGCAGCAGCAATCGCAGTCGGTTTGGGTGCCCTCGGCGCCGGTATCGGTAACGGTCTGATCGTTTCCCGCACAGTAGAAGGTATCGCACGTCAACCAGAGGCACGCGGTGTCCTGCAGACGACAATGTTCATCGGGGTCGCACTCGTCGAGGCCCTTCCGATCATCGCGACAGTCATCGCGTTCATCGTCATGAACAAATAATCATAGCAGATCTGAAAATGGCGAAGAGCATCGGTTGAATCTTTTCGCCATTCCTTTATGTACAGACATAAGCATGCATGACCATCTGCAGGGTGGGCCGCAAACAGGCTCCCCCAAGTTTCCGAAGGGAGTGAGACAATCGTGTCTTTGGACCATTTCGTCCTGGCCGCTACAGCCGGCGAAGGATTTTTTGAACGACTGAACACGGGTGACATCATCGTCACCATCGTTTTCTTCCTGCTGCTCATGCTCCTCCTCAAGAAGTTCGCGTGGGGCCCGCTCATGGGCATCATGGATCAGCGTGCGGAGCTCATCGCTTCCGAAATCGAAGAAGCCGAAAAGAGCCGCGCCGAATCCGCGAACCTGCTTGAAGAGCAGCGCGCACTGTTGAAGGAAGCACGCACGGAAGCACAGGCGATTGTTGAAAATGCAAAGCAGCAGGGCGATGCCCAGCGTGCTGAAATCATGGAGACCGCCCGTGCCGAAGCCGTCCGCATGCGCGACAACGCAGCGGCGGAAATCGCAAACGAAAAAGAAAAGGCCATCCAGGCCGTCCGAGAAGAATTCGTCTCGATGTCCATCCTCGCGGCGGAGAAAGTGCTCGGCAAGGAAATCTCCGAAGAGGACAACCGTGCCCTCATTGAAGAGACAATCCAAAAGGCAGGGGAAGGCCAATGAGCCGTTCCGTGGCTGCGAACCGCTACGCCCTCGCACTGTTTGAAGTGGCACGCCAGCAGGGCAAGCTTGAATTGATCCAGGATGATATGAGGGAACTCCGGAAAGTGTTCAGGGGATCTGCGGATCTCCGGGCGCTCCTCGGCTCGCCGAAAATCACCGGAACGAAGAAAAAGGAAATGCTGAAGGAAATGTTCGCGGGTGCGGACATCCTGACGGTCAATCTGCTGCTCGTCCTCACCGATGCCCAGCGCATCGGTGAAGCAGCGGATGTGGCGGATGAATTCATCCGGATGGCCAATGAGTCGGCAGGCATCGCGGAAGCGAAAGTCTACTCGACCCGGCCGCTCACCGAAGGGGAACAGCAGGAGCTGTCGACCGTCTTTGCCTCCAAAATCGGCAAAGGCTCGCTCCAAATCGAGAACATCGTCGACCCGTCGCTCATCGGCGGCGTGCGGATCCGCATCGGAAACCGCATCTACGACAACAGCCTCAAAACAAAGCTGGATCACCTGAAGCGTGATCTGGTCAACGCATAAATCTTTTGAAATGAAGGGGTGACATGCATGAGCATCAAAGCTGAAGAAATCAGTGCTCTCATCAAACAGCAGATTGCGGACTACCAATCTGAGTTGGAAGTCAGCGATGTCGGCACCGTCATTACCGTCGGTGACGGGATCGCCCGCGCGCATGGCCTCGACAACGTCATGGCCGGCGAACTGCTCGAGTTCTCCAACGGCATCATGGGCCTTGCCCAGAACCTTGAAGAGAACAACGTCGGTATCGTAATCCTCGGACCATACACCGAGATCAAGGAAGGCGACGAAGTGCGCCGCACCGGCCGCATCATGGAAGTACCGGTCGGCGATGAGCTGATCGGCCGCGTCGTCAACCCGCTCGGCATGCCGCTTGACGGCATGGGCCCGATCGAAACAGGAAAAACACGTCCGATTGAAAGCCCGGCACAAGGCGTCATGGCCCGTAAATCCGTCGACGAACCGCTCCAGACAGGCATCAAGGCGATCGACGCACTCGTTCCGATCGGCCGCGGCCAGCGGGAACTCATCATCGGTGACCGCCAGACCGGGAAAACATCGGTAGCAGTCGATACGATCCTCAACCAGGCAGACCAGGACATGATCTGCATCTACGTCGCCATCGGACAGAAAGAGTCCACGGTGCGCGGCCTCGTTGAAACGCTCCGCAAAAACGGCGCGCTCGACTACACGATCGTCGTGTCCGCAGGCGCTTCCGACCCTGCACCGCTTCTCTACCTGGCTCCGTATGCAGGTGTCACGATGGGCGAAGAATTCATGTTCCAGGGCAAGCACGTCCTCGTCGTCTATGACGACCTTTCGAAGCAGGCGGCTGCCTACCGTGAACTTTCCCTCCTGCTCCGCCGTCCTCCGGGCCGCGAAGCTTATCCGGGTGACGTCTTCTACCTCCACTCGCGCCTTCTTGAGCGTGCAGCGAAGCTGAACGACGACCTCGGCGGCGGCTCCATCACGGCGCTGCCATTCGTTGAAACACAGGCAGGGGACATCTCCGCCTACATTCCGACGAACGTCATCTCGATCACGGACGGACAGATCTTCCTTCAGTCCGACCTGTTCTTCTCCGGCGTGCGCCCGGCGATCAACGCCGGCCTCTCCGTTTCCCGCGTCGGCGGTTCCGCGCAGATCAAGGCGATGAAGAAAGTTGCCGGTACGCTGCGTCTTGACCTTGCGGCTTTCCGTGAACTCGAAGCCTTCGCCCAGTTCGGATCGGATCTTGATCCGGCGACAAAAGCGAAGCTCGACCGCGGTGCCCGCACCGTTGAAGTGCTGAAGCAGGACCTGAACAAGCCGATCAAAGTCGAAAAGCAAGTGGCGATCCTTTATGCGCTGACCCGCGGCTTCCTCGATGACGTTCCGGTTCAGGATATCCTCCGCTTCGAATCCGAATTCTACAGCTGGCTGGACGCCAACCGCGCGGACGTTCTGGATACAATCCGCACGACGAAGGCACTTCCTGCGGACGAAGATATGGCTTCTGCCATCAACGACTTCAAGAAGACATTCGTCCGTTCCGAAGACTGAGTCACGGATCTGATCCAAAAACGATAAGGTGGTGAACAACCGATGGCATCATTACGCGAAATCAAGAGCCGGATCACCTCCACGAAAAAGACGAGCCAGATCACGAAGGCGATGCACATGGTATCGGCTTCCAAGCTGACCAAGGCGGAGCTGAACGCGAAATCGTTCAACCCGTACATGGAGAAGATCCAGGAAGTGATCGGGGCGATTGCAGCCGGTGCGCCTGACGCGACCCACCCGATGCTCGAGACCCGGCCGGTCAAGAAGACCGCCTATCTCGTCATCACTTCCGACCGCGGGCTCGTAGGGGCGTACAACTCCCACGTCCTCAAGGCGGCTCTGAACAAGATCAAGGAACGGCATGCATCCAAAGATGAAGTCGTCATCCTTTCCATCGGGCGCCACGGTGTCGATTTCTTTACGAAACTCGGCTACAATGTGGCCGCCAGCGTCCTCGGCATCTCGGATCACCCGTCATTCGCCGAGATCAAAGATGTCGCCCGCGACGCTGTCGGAAACTTCATCGACGGCACATATGACGAGCTGTATATGTTCTACAACCACTATATCAGCGCCATCAGCCAGGAAGTGACCGAGAAAAAGGTCCTTCCGCTGACGGATATGGCCGCGGTGACGGCGACGGCTTCCTATGAGTTCGAACCGGACGCGGAAGCCATCCTCGAAGTGCTCCTCCCGCAATATGCGGAAAGCCTGATTTACGGTGCGCTGCTTGACGGCAAGGCCTCCGAGCACGCATCCTCCATGACGGCGATGAAGAGCGCGACCGACAACGCGATGGAACTGATCGATAATCTGACACTCACATACAACCGTGCACGCCAGGCGGCGATCACCCAGGAAATTACGGAGATCGTCGGCGGGGTTGCCGCGCTCGAATAAGCGCGCACCCCTTTCCGTGCGTGACCTCACGGCAGCACTCAGACAGGAGGGAACAGCATGAACAAAGGACATATCCTCCAGGTTATGGGTCCTGTCGTCGACGTGAAGTTCGACGGCGGCAACATGCCTGAAATCTTTAATGCCCTTACAGTCCAGATCGAGCGTCCAAACGAAGCGTCTCAGACGCTGACGCTCGAAGTCGCCCTTCACCTCGGCGACGATTCCGTTCGCGCCATCGCCATGTCCTCCACGGACGGCCTGAAGCGCGGTGCGGAAGTAACCGACATGGGGGCACCGATCTCGGTCCCTGTCGGCGATATCACACTTGGCCGCGTATTCAACGTACTCGGCGACACAATCGACCTTGCAGAAGAAATCCCTGCAGGCGAGCGCCGTGACCCGATCCACCGTGAACCGCCTAAATTCGAAGAACTGACGACAGATGTCCAGATCCTCGAGACCGGCATCAAAGTCGTCGACCTCCTTGCCCCTTACATCAAGGGCGGCAAGATCGGCCTCTTCGGCGGCGCGGGCGTCGGCAAGACGGTCCTCATCCAGGAACTGATCAACAACATCGCCCAGGAACACGGCGGGATCTCGGTCTTCGCAGGTGTCGGCGAGCGTACCCGTGAAGGGAACGACCTGTACTTCGAGATGACCGATTCCGGTGTCATCAAGAAAACGGCGATGGTCTTCGGGCAAATGAACGAGCCGCCGGGTGCCCGGATGCGCGTTGCGCTCACCGGCCTCACGATGGCTGAATATTTCCGTGACGAAAAAGGCGCGGACGTTCTTCTCTTCATCGACAACATCTTCCGGTTCACACAGGCCGGTTCCGAAGTATCCGCACTTCTCGGCCGCATGCCTTCCGCGGTTGGTTACCAGCCGACGCTGGCAACCGAGATGGGCAAGCTGCAGGAGCGGATCACTTCCACGAACAAAGGGTCCGTCACATCCATCCAGGCGATCTACGTCCCTGCGGATGACTACACCGACCCGGCTCCTGCCACGACGTTCGCTCACCTTGACGCGACGACGAACCTGGAGCGGAGCCTCTCCGAGATGGGGATCTACCCTGCGGTTGACCCGCTCGCATCTTCCTCCCGTGCGCTTTCTCCTGAAATCGTCGGCGAAGAGCACTATGCGGTTGCCCGTGAAGTCCAGCAGACACTCCAGCGCTACCGAGAGCTACAGGACATCATCGCCATCCTCGGCATGGACGAGCTGAGCGATGATGACAAAATGATCGTTGACCGCGCACGCCGCATCCAGTTCTTCCTTTCGCAGAACTTCCACGTTGCGGAGCAATTCACCGGCCAGAAGGGTTCATACGTACCGGTCGCCGAAACGATCAAAGGCTTCCGTGAAATTCTTGACGGACGCTATGACCACCTTCCGGAAGATGCATTCCGACTTGTCGGCCGCATCGAGGAAGTCGTTGAAAAAGCGAAGGGCATGGGCGTTGAAGTCTAATTACCCTGACCAGGAGGGGAAACAATGAGCACAATCAAAGTGAATATCGTCACTCCCGACGGTCCGGTGTATGACTCGGAAGCGAACATGGTCATCGCGGTCACTTCGACCGGTGAGCTCGGGATTCTCCCCGGCCACATCCCGATGGTGGCGCCGCTTGAGATCGGCGCTGTACGCCTGAACAAAGAAAATGGCACTGAGCGCGTTGCCGTGAGCGGCGGCTTCCTGGAAGTCCGTCCGGACAAGGTCACCATCCTTGCCCAGGCCGCAGAGCTGTCCGAAGACATCGACGCGGATCGCGCCATCGAGGCGAAGAAACGCGCCGAGGGCCGGCTCCAGGCCAAACAGGATGACACTGATTTCAAGCGTGCCGAACTGTCCCTCAAACGGGCGATGAACCGCTTGAATGTCGCAAAAGGAAACTTTTGATCCGACAAGGCCAGACAGATCAGGCGGGCAGGAGAATCAACTCCTGCCCGCCTGTTTTTTTATTTTGAATTATTTTTTATGAAGCGGAGTGAACGGTGATGATGGATCATTATTTTGCATTCCAGTCGGCGACGGGGCTCATTTCCCACATCTTTTTCATCGGCATTTCATTTTATGCACTGCAGGCGGTCATGCCGGATGCATGGATTCGGAAAAATCGGGTATTCCAAGCTCAGCTGCTGTTTATTTTGTTAAGTATCGCCATCGGTTCGGCAGTATCGAATTTCTTTCTGGACATATCCTATTGGTCAAGGCAGCTTCCGGGTCTATTCAGCTGAAACGGATGTCCTGCATCGACGTGCACAGGCCGGCGCCTTTTTCCTGTTTGCGTCCATGCAGGGCAAAACAACTTTCCTTCTGAAAGTTTGCAAGTAAAAGGGATAGGGAATGACAAATTAGGACGGAAGACCCGGTCGCTCCGGGTCATGGACCGACACCAAAACACCTTCGGGTGCGTACATTAAAGGTAATGTGTGCGGAATGGGCCCGAATCATGGCGAATGGCGCGGCCACCACTTGAAACAGATGGTGAACCATTGTACACTTGATGTTGTGTGAGCTTTTTTAGAAGAAAGTTACCGGACCCGGGGGCGCCGCAATTCAGGCAGCCCGAAACAGGGCCGCACTGATGAACAGGCAATGGACCGACTTAAAGAAGAGAGAAGCCGGAGGGACTTATATTGGATAAGATTATTGTAAAAGGCGGACGCCCGCTCAAAGGGACCGTCCGTGTAGAAGGAGCGAAGAATGCGGTGCTCCCGATTCTCGCAGCCGCGCTCCTGTCATCCGAAGGGACGAACATCATCAAGGATGTCCCGATTCTGACCGATGTATACACGATCAACGAAGTTTTGAGAAGCCTCAACGCCGACGTGGAATTCGAACCCGAGTTGAACGAAGTGCGCATTAACGCGTCGATGCCGCTTTCAAGCGAAGCCCAGTTCGAATATGTCCGGAAGATGCGCGCATCGATCCTTGTCATGGGCCCGCTGCTCGCCCGCAACGGCTTTGCCCGCGTGGCACAGCCGGGCGGATGCGCAATCGGCTCCCGCCCGATCGAACAGCACCTGAAGGGGTTCGAGGCGATGGGCGCGTCCATTTCGTTCGGCAACGGTTATGTCGAGGCGAAGGTTGACGGCCGCCTGAAGGGTGCCAGGATCTATCTGGACTTCCCGAGCGTCGGAGCGACGGAGAACATCATGTCCGCCGCAGCCCTCGCCGATGGAACGACGATCATCGAGAACGCGGCGAAAGAACCTGAAATCGTCGACCTCGCCAACTACATCAACGAGATGGGCGGGCGCATCGTCGGGGCAGGAACCGATACCATCCGGATCGAAGGGGTCGACCGGCTCCGTGCCTCCGTCCACCACATCATCCCGGACCGCATCGAAACCGGCACGTTCATGGTCGCCGCCGCCATCACGCGCGGAGACGTGACGATCGAAAACGCCGTGCCGGAACACAGCGCGGCGCTCATCGCCAAGCTGAAGGAAATGAACATCGACATCGACGACACCGACGACGGCCTGCGCATCCGTGCAGACAAGCCGCTCAAGTCGGTCGACCTGAAGACGATGCCGTATCCCGGCTTCCCGACCGACATGCAGTCGCAGATGATGGCGCTCATGCTGACGGCTGAAGGAACCGGCGTCCTCACTGAGACTGTATTCGAGAACCGCTTCATGCATGTCGAAGAATTCCGGCGCATGAACGCTTCCGTCAAAATCGAAGGACGTTCCGTCATCATGGACGGCCCGTCCGAACTTCAAGGCGCAGAAGTCGCCGCTACCGACCTGCGCGCCGCCGCGGCACTCATCCTCGCCGGCCTCGCAGCCGACGGCATCACACGCGTCACAGAACTTATCCATCTCGACCGCGGCTACGTCAATTTCCACGGCAAACTCGCCGACCTCGGCGCAGACATCTGCCGGGTCAACGACGAATCCCACGCCGAAGAGCGCGTGACCGAAACGGTTTGATCATATTGATGAACGAGCACCCTGGCGACGGGGTGCTTTTTTTGTGTTGTGGTACGGCAGGGTTTGCCGCGAGTCGTACGGATCCGGGTTTGAACCGTACGCATCCGGCGCCGAGCCGTACGCATCGGGCCTTGAGCCGTACGGGTTTTCTTTTATGGCCGCGAGTCGTACGGATCCGGGCTTGAACCGTACGGATCCGGCGCTGAGCCGTACGCATCGGGCCTTGAGCCGTACGCATCCGGGGACCGGCCTTCCTTCATATCCGCCCCTGTTTCCTCATACAATCGGCTATGAACAAATTATGGGGAGTCCTTATAGTCGCTTTATTGTTTTTCATTCCGATTTTGCTGATGGGATCGTGGGAGGAGACGGCGGACAAGCCCGACGCGCCGGAGCAGACGGCGGGGTCCGGGACGGAGGATCCGGCCGCGGAGGAAGGGGCGGTCTGTGAGGCGGTCCTGCAGGTGGAGGGGGAGCCGCAGCCTGTCCCGCTCGAGGAGTATGTGGTCGGCGTCGTCGCCGGGGAAATGCCAGTCAATTTCCACGAGGAGGCGCTGAAGGCGCAGGCGGTCGCTGCCCGTACTTATGCACTGCGGCTCGCAGGGAGCAGCCAGGGGGCGATCAAGACGAGCACCGCCCACCAGGTGTACAAGACGGAGTCCGAGCGCCGGAAGCTGTGGGACAAGTCATTCGCCGAAAATGAGCGCAAAGTGAGGAGGGCAGTGGAGGAAACCGCGGGGCGCGTGCTCATCCATGAAGGGGAGCTCATCTCCGCCATGTTCTTCTCGACAAGCAACGGACGGACCGAGACGGCGAAGAACTACGGAGGAAATGACATCCCTTACCTGCAGAGCGTCGAGAGTATCGGGGAGGAGGCGGTCGCCCCGGCGTTTGAAGACTCGGTCACCGTCACGCTGCAGGCGTGGAATAAAGCCCTCGGATCCGAATGGACGGCGGACCGGTTCCGGACCCTGAAGCTGAAAAGAAACGAGACCGGCCGCGTTCAGTCGGCGGTGGCCGACAACTTTGAAATGTCCGGCCGCGACGTGAGGGAAAAGCTCGGATTGCGGTCCACCGACTTTGACATCGCGTTTGATCCCGACCTGAAGGTGGTCCACGTGTTCACGAAAGGATTCGGGCACGGTGTCGGCATGAGCCAGTACGGCGCGGAGGCCTATGCCAAAGCGGGCTGGGAGGCCGACAAGATCCTCTCTCATTATTACAGCGGGACCGAGATAAAAAAGTTGAATCCTGATGATCCCGCATGTTTAAAATTACCTTAACCTGCCGACACTGCGGTTGAGGTGATGAACATGAGAGAAGAGAACAAACCGTCTACTCCTTCTCAGAAGAAGAAAAGCAGGAAGTCCGCCTGGTTTTGGCCGGCCATTTATTCCGGTTTCGCGCTTTTATTTGTCGGGATGGTCTGGACGTATCAGGCAGTCGTAAAAGATGATCAGGCAGAACAGCAGGAAGTCGCCAAGTCCGGTTCCGAAAAGGGCGGCGAGGTGACGATCGAAACAAACGCCGAGAACGAGATGATGAAGTTCCCGTTCGATGAAGCGCTCGTCGACAGCATGCAGGTCGTACAGGAGTTCTATGACATGGAAGCAGATTCAGAACAGCGGGAGAAGGCGCTTCTCGTCTTCCACCAGTCGTACGTGACGAACAGCGGCATGTCCCTGTCAAACGGGGAAGAACCGTTTGAAGTCGTGGCCGCCCTCAGCGGAACGGTCGAGGACATCGTGCTTGATGAGTTCACCGGCAACCGTGTGACGATCAAGCATGCCAACGGGCTTCAGACGACCTACGGATCCGTCACCGGCATCCTTGTCGAAAAAGGCGATGCGGTCAGCCAGGGAGACGTCATTGCGACGACCACTTCCAACGAATGGAACCCGACAGCCGGCAACCATCTGCACTTTGAAGTAACCAAGGACGGCGTGGCCGTGAACCCTGGGGAATACTTGGCGTTCTGAACCAGAGACGGGAAGGCGGGGCCTCCCGTCTTTTTTGCTGCTTATCCTTACAGTTCGGGTCCAGGTGATAAAGATAACGTTTTGCCGGATAAAGATAACGCTCCTGCGGATAAAAGCAACGCTCCCCCGGATAAAGATAACGCTCCTGCGGATAAAAGCAACGCTCCCCGGAAAGCCGTTCTTCCGACGCAGGTTTCATGAATTTCCGGGCAAAAACCGCCGTCTGTGCGGTTTTGCGGTCTGAACGTCTTCTTGCTCGCATACGTTGTGGAAAGCGTTCCGACAAGAGGAAAGGAAGAGAACGTGCACGAACATATCCGGCGCCGATGCCTCATGCTCGGGGAACTGCTGCTGGAGACCGGTTCCACCGTCCGTGCCCTCGCGCGGACGACCGGTTATTCCAAAAGTACGGTACACAAGGATCTGACGGAGCGGCTCCCGGACGTGAACGGGGACCTGGCAAAAGAAGTCGCCAGGGTGCTCGCCTACCACAAAGCCATCCGCCATCTGCGCGGCGGGGAAGCCACCCGCAGGAAATGGCGGAGCGGTCCCGCCCGGGAGGACGGGCAGCACGCCGAATCCGACTGATGCCACCCGTCCTCCCGGAGACCGATTCCGGGGTGGGCGGGCGTATTTTTTTGATGGAAATCAAAGCAGCTCCCCGCAGCTTAAGGAGCCGGAACCGGCCGGGAAAAGCGGGGGATCGTCAGATCTTCACGCCCCCGGATCAGCGCGCAAACCGTCCGGCGCCGCTATGTTCAACCGCTTTCCGCTATGATAGAATGGTACAGATAGCATCAACCCGGGCGTGAAGCCGGGCGGAAGGGGCGCGGATATGTTTTCTAAGGATATCGGGATCGATCTCGGAACGGCGAATGTGCTCATTCACGTGAAAGGCAAGGGAATCGTGCTGGACGAGCCGTCTGTCGTGGCGATCGAGCCGAAGACGAAACGGGTGCTGGCGGTCGGAGCGGAGGCACACCGCATGATCGGCCGGGCCCCGGGCACGATTGAGACTGTGCGCCCTCTGAAGGAAGGCGTCATCGCCGATTTTGACATGACCGAAAAAATGCTGACGAAGTTCATTGACCGTCTCGGTGTGAAGGGGTTCCTGACGAAGCCGAGGATCCTCATCTGCTGCCCGGTCAAAGTGACGGCGGTCGAGCAGAAGGCGATCCAGGATGCATCGGTCAAGGCGGGCGCCAGACGGGTCTATATCGAGGAAGAGCCGAAAGTTGCGGCGATCGGGGCCGGAATGGACATTTACCAGCCGAGCGGCAATATGATCATCGACATCGGCGGGGGGACGAGCGACATCGCCGTGCTGTCGATGGGCGGCATCGTCACATCAGAATCAGTGAAAGTGGCAGGCAATACATTCGACCGGAATATTTTGCAGTC
The DNA here is from genome assembly GCF_042432615.1 of Bhargavaea ullalensis. Classification (NCBI taxonomy): domain Bacteria; kingdom Bacillati; phylum Bacillota; class Bacilli; order Caryophanales; family Caryophanaceae; genus Bhargavaea; species Bhargavaea ullalensis. The sequence goes on along the minus strand of NZ_JBHLWY010000030.1, from coordinate 76,788 downwards.
GATCAAAAAGAATGAGCGGCTGCTCATCGGGGAAGCCACCGCAGAACTCGTTAAAAAGGAGATCGGCACTGCATTTCCGGGAAGTGAGGAGAAGTCGATCGACATCCGGGGACGTGACCTCGCGACAGGGCTTCCGAAGGCGGTCACGGTCACGACGCCGCAAGTGTACGAGGCGATCCGAGAGTCGCTCGGAACGATCGTCCAGGGGGCGAAAAACGTTTTGGAACAGACCCCGCCGGAACTGTCCGCGGACATCATCGACCGCGGCATCACGCTGACCGGCGGCGGTGCGCTGCTGGACGGGCTGGACAAGCTGCTGTCCGAAGAACTGAAAGTCCCGGTGTATCTGGCGGAGAATCCGCTCACCTGCGTAGTTGCCGGCACCGGCATCTTGCTTGACCACCGCCGGGCCAATTTCCAGAAGAAATGAATCCAACGGAACGGACGGACGGCCCAGGCCTGATCAGACCGCACCGGCGAACAGGGAGCCATTGCAATGAATGAAAACCGAAAAACCGAAATGAATACATCGGCAGAAAACAGTCGCACCGCGCGGAGAACCGCAAAGGCGGCCGGCGTCCCTGCGGAAAAAGGGCGCGTGCTCCGCGCCACCAATGCGGCGGCGGAGCGTGAGCAGGCACGCGCCGAGGAACGGAAAAAGCGCAAAATCGAAAAACGCCGGACAGCCGCCGCACAAAAAGCGGAGCGCGGGGCCGGCACGGCCGAGAAAGAAAAAGAAACGGGCGGTTCCGGCACTCGGTGGGTCCGGATCCGCATGATCCCGATCTGGCTGCGGGTGATCCTCGTCATCCTGGCCGTCGCGGCCGCAGCCGCCCTCGGCCTCATGTTCGGCTACGGCATCCTCGGAGACGGCAAGCCGGTCGATGCATTGAAGCCGGACACATGGAAACATATCCTCGACATCATCAAGGGCGAGGAATGATTGCGGTCCGATCCGCACATACATAAGGGGGAAATCGAATGCTGACAACAGAACAGATCCAGGCGCTTCTGCCGCACCGCTATCCATTTTTGCTTGTGGACCGGATAACGGAGATCGAAGAAGGCAAGCGGGCGGCGGGCTTTAAAAATGTCACGATCAACGAAGACTTTTTCAACGGGCATTTTCCCGGGTATCCGGTCATGCCGGGCGTGCTCATTGTCGAAGCGCTTGCCCAGGTCGGCGCGGTCGCCGTCCTGTCCATCGAAGGAAATGCCGGGCGCCTCGCCTTTTTCACGGGCATCGACAACTGCCGCTTCAAGCGCCAGGTGAAGCCGGGCGACCGGCTCGATCTGGAAGTCGAACTCACCCGTTTGCGCGGCTCGATGGGCAAAGGCCATGCCATCGCCAAAGTCGACGGTGAAATTGCATGTGAAGCCGACATCCTTTTCGCCCTCGGACCGGTCGCCGGCGAAGGGAAGGACGCCTGATGGCGCTGTCCCTTGGCCCCGGCCTTCTGCCGGCGCTCAAGAAATCCATCCGCAATTCGTTTATCCGGTACATGGATCAGCGCAGATGGAATGAGGAGGCCTTTGATTCAGAGGACTTTCTCGCTTATTGGAAAAGGTATGTCACGTTCGAGACCGAGCTGCTGGAAGAGCTGCCGAAAAGCCTGAGGGCGAATGCGGGATTCCATGCGTCGGTCGCCCAGCTGATCAACGAGACGGTCTCTTCTGTCGTGGAAGAGCCGCCTTCCGAAGACCTGATCGCCGAAATCGAATGGATGCAGGAAAAACTCGACACGCAATATCAGTATGCGTGCCGATCGGAAGCAACATACGTTCACAGCCTGCTCGCCGGCAGGCTGAAATAGGAAAGCGCAAATGTTGATAGAACCTCCCGCAAACGGCCAACCTAAATCATCGCATGGGCCCGTGTGATGAAAAAAGCCTTGGGAGGTTTTTTAATGTGGAAGAAAGCGGCACCGGCACTTCTTGCTACGGCGGCCATACTTGGCGGCTGCAACACGAACAACGACGCCCTGCCACCGGACAATGAAACGCCGATGGAGGACATCAACAACGGCAATGACATGATGCCGAACGACCGCAACAACAACGGAAACAACGGCATGGACAACAATGGCACCGGCACCGGCGGGATCGACCGGAACAACAACAACGGGGGCACGAACGGTCCGATCGACCGCGACGGCACCGGTCCGGGATTCGGTGAGTTCAACGACACCGACACGAACAACGGCACGATGAACAACGACCAGAACCGGATCATGGAAGACGACCTGAACCGCAACGGCAACGGGAAATGACAAAACACCCCGGCAAAGGCGACCGCGCTCTTGCCGGGGTGTTTCTTTATCCGTTTTTTTAATCCGTCGTCCGGTCGGAGTCCCGGTCCCGGCGAAGCTGGGGACGGGTCTTCATGTCCCGGGTGAAGCGCTCCACGAGGGCCTGTCCTTCAAGCCCCTGGTTGACCAGCTCCTCGAGCAGCTGCTCGGCATACTGCGAACGGATCCGCTTCAGCGTGCCTTTCATCAAAACCGAAATGTTGTCGCCGATCTCCTTCACCGCATAGACGGCGACCTTGAATGCGGCCGGTTCGTTTTCCGGATAGGAAATGACGGCTTTGGCGTCGAGCAGCTCGCCCGACTCCAGCAGCGTGTCAAACGCAGCCTTATGTTTTTTCTCGATGAACATCTCCAGGATCCATGAACGATGGCTGTCTTCCTGGTTGATGATGATGCCGTCGATGAGCGGATAACGGACAACATGGCCGTCCTTGACGAAGGAAGTCGAGATCATTTTAAACGATTTCACGCACCGCACCTCCAGATGCATTTCTTCTTTTCCCAGTATATCATACCGGGCATTTTCTCCACCGGCCGGCTGCAAAGACCGCCCCCCGGTCTCCTTCCGGAAAAATAAATCCCCGAACTGCCAAAACTCCAAAATGAAGGCCCGCCAAAACAGCCACAAAGCCGCATGCCTCATGGAGATTCTCCAAAAAGCGCAGAAAATCCGCATGGCGCATAATTCAATTTTGAAGCAAAAAGGGCCATCAAAATTGAAAAATGGCGCTTTGCCTGATCCGGCCGTCATCGGGTATGCTCGATTTACGAATCAGGGAAGGAGGTGAACAAGTGAACCAGGTGGCATTGATCGGCCGGCTCACCAAAGATCCGGAGCTCCGGAAATTCGCCGGGGGAGCGGTCCAGGCCGGCTTCGTCCTCGCCGTCGAGAAAAAGTTCAAGGACAAAGAAGCTGATTTCGTTCTTTGCTCCATCTGGGGCAAGCAGGCCCAGAGCACCGTGGAATACTGCGGCAAGGGCTCCCTCATCAGTGTCTGCGGCCGGTTGCAGTCCCGGTCGTACATGAAAGGCGATGCCCGGGTGTTCGTGACGGAAGTGCTGTGCGATGAGCTGAAGTTCCTGCAGCTGAAGCCGCCCGCCAAAAGCGAGGAACAGCATGCGGAAGAGATGCTGTCAGCCAAGTTCGACCGGGAGACCGGTGCCGCTTCCGGCAATCCGGATCCCGCCGCCCCGGCTTCCGGACAACCCCGTGCACGGGAAGAAGGTTCTTCGTCCGTCGGGCATGACTCCGCCCCGCCGGGCACACAGGCTCCGCACGACCGGCACGACACGGATTCTGCTGCACAAGACACCCGGCCTGTACATAACGGCCATGTACAGGGACATGAACCGCCCGCCGCCCACGCCTTTGTCCACGGCCCCGCCGCAGCCGCCGTGAGTCCCGGCCGGATCGCCCGCGGGACGGGAGAGCTTCCGGACGGGCTGGCGCTTCCCGCGGAAGAATCACCGGATCTGCCCGTCCGCCATTGAAGAAAGCCTGAAAGAACGGCAACGGCCGCTGAACCGGCCGGCCCAATCTGCCCGAAGATCCGGATGGGTGCGACCGCTGCACCGTCCGGCCGGAGGGCACACGGCCGGTCCACCACCTAACCGAAAGGATAACGAGCGAATGATGAAGCGTATTGAAGATCAGCTTGTCAAGTCCGAACGGCAGATCGAGCAGCTGATCCGGATTGTCGCCCACATGAATGAACGGGTGGTGCATCTGGAAACGCAGCTGGACGACCGGTTTCGGCAGGAATCCGACATCCTGAATCTCGTCGTGAAGCGTTGAGTGAGAGCTTGGCACTGCATACAGGAAAAGACGGCCCGGCCATGGGGGTGGCCGGGCCGTCTGCTATCGGGTTGATCCGCTTCAGCCGATCGTGAACAAGTCGTCGAGCTCGGCTTCGGTGAGGTCTGTGATCCAGGCCCCCGATTGGATGAGCTCTGACGACAACGCCGCTTTTTCCGAAATCATCCGGTCGATCTTTTCCTCGACTGTTCCGAGGGTGACGAATTTCCGGACGTGGACAAACCGCTCCTGGCCGATCCGGTAGGCCCGGTCGGTCGCCTGGTTTTCGACGGCCGGGTTCCACCAGCGGTCGGCATGCAGGACATGGTTGGCGCCGGTGAGGTTGAGCCCCGTGCCGCCCGCCTTCAGGGACAGGATGAACACGGGGAACTCGCCACGCTGGAAATCTTCCACCAGGCGGTCTCGGCTGCTTTTCGGCATGCTGCCGGTGAGGAACGGTGCCTCGATGCCGTGCAGGCCGGACAGGCAGTGGCGGATCAGTTCGCCCATGCCGATGTACTGTGTGAAGATGAGCACCTGCTCGCCGCGCTCCGCGATGTCCGCGGTGAGTCCGATGATCCGCTCGAGCTTCTTTGAACGCACCATCATGTCCGCAGGCTCCGAAAACGGCTCTTTAAGGAACAGCGCAGGGTGGTTGCACAGCTGCTTGAGCCGGCTGAGCATCTTCAGGATGATGCCCTTTCGGCGGAAGCCTTCCGTTTCCATGAGGCCGGCCTTCGTTTCCCGGATGTAGCTTTCATACAGGGCGGCCTGCTCCTCGGTGAGCGGGACGTATTCATTTTCCTCCAGCTTGTCGGGAAGGTTGAGCATGAGGGCGGGATCGGATTTCGTCCGCCTCAGCAGGAACGGGGCAATTTTGGCCCGCAGCTTCTGTTTGCGGGATTCCGATCCCTCTTTCTCAATCGGGCTGATGAATTCCTCGGCAAACGACGAAAACCGCCCGAGGTACCCTTTATGGATGAAGTCGAAGATTGCCCACAGCTCCGCGAGCCGGTTTTCGACGGGGGTGCCGGTGAGTGCGATATGGTGCCGTCCATGCAGCTTGCGGATTGCCCGCGATTGCTTTGTCTGCATGTTTTTGATGTTCTGGGCTTCATCGAGCGTGACGGAAGACCAGTTGCGGGCCGACAGTTCCTCGCTGTCCTGCATGAACGTGCCGTACGTCGTGATGACGAGCCCGCTGCCGGTGCGGTTGATCGCATCTTCCAGAGACTCGCCCTTGAGCCGTCCGGTCCCGTAATGGACGAGCACCGGAAGATCCGGTGCAAACCGGGCGAGTTCCCGCTGCCAGTTGCCGATGACCGATGTCGGGCAGATGATGAGCGAGGCGCCTTCCGTCCGGTCCTTTTCCGTCTCCTGAAGATGGAGGAGGTAAGCGATGAGCTGGACCGTTTTGCCGAGCCCCATATCATCGGCAAGGATGGCGCCGAAGCCGTTCTCGCGCATGAAGACAAGCCAGTCATAGCCGTCCTTCTGATACGGCCGCAGCACGGCCTGCAGGCCTTCCGGCACGGGAGCGGAAGGGATGCCTTCCTTGCTCCGGATGCGGCTGACCGCTTCCTTCAGCGACTGCTGCAAAGAAAATGCGAACAGCGGATCCTCGTCTTCCTCGTCGTCATCCATCCCGCCGGCAGATACGCCCAGCTCTTCTTCGAGATCCCTGAACAGCAGATCCTTCACCGTCAGGCCGCCGCGTTCCGCTTCTTCCATCATGGCGCGGATCCGGGCGAGCCAGGCGGCGTCGAGGCGGAACCAGTCTTCTCCCGCACGGATGAACTCGCGCTTTTCCTCGACGAGCCGGCGGAACTGCTCGGGCGCAATCTCTTCGCCGCCGAGCGAAAACGACCAGTTGAAGTCGAGCGCATCGTCAAGCCGTGCAGTGCCGGATGAACCGGCGGACGTCTTCGCGCGCACCCGGACTTTCCGCTCCGCCGCGTCTCTCAGCCAGGCGGGAATGATGACGTCGATGCCGAGCGACTGGAGCACCGGCAAGTCTTCGGCGAGAAACCGGCGGACTTCCGCATCCTCGAGCGGCTCGGAAAGGAACGAGCCGGGCGTCCGGGAGGCGGATGCTTCGTCGTCCCGAAAAAGCAGTCCCGCAATCCGATCCTGCATGGCTGCGACCGGATCGGCGAATTCTTTCCATTTCTTCGGCAGGGAACCGGAAGGGTGCAGGCCGGTCTTCCGGGCGGCCGGCGTCCAGTGGGTGCCGCCGCGCTTGTTCACAAGGACCGTTTCCAACATCCACTCGTCTTCGCCGCTTTCCGGTTCCGACAGGCGCACGGCCATCCGGAACGGAAGCGATTCACCGACAGCGGCATCTTCGGTTTCGGTGCGGCGGAAACCGATCACGTCACCGAGACGGTCGGCCCCGATTCCGCCTTCGGCAAGCAGTTCACGGAACGCACCGTCCAGGACCGCCCTGGCCCCGTCCGACACCCGGTCATCCGCAAACAACAATTCGCCCCCCTCGGCTCCTGCGATGCGGGGAAGCCCCGGGCTGTTCCAGATTTCTGCCGCTTCTTTCAAGGCCGCAAGGAGTTCGGCGTCCCGTTCAAATGCGCCTTCGAGCTCAACGAACGGAAAATCCGCACCGAGCGTCTCGACCGCTTCGCGAGGAGTGAGGAGGACCGCATCCGGATCGGCGGGCGCGTCAAGGCCGAAAAACGACCTGGCATGGCTGAAGAACAGCAGTTCCTTCAGCCGGGGGACGGAGATCGGTTCTCCGCCTTCAGTGGCAGCGGACAGGGCGAAGCGCCCGTCCGGGAGTTCCCGCACGGACAGTCGGATTGTCCGGTTCAGCGTCATCGGTTTCATAGCGTCAGCTTCCCTCTTTCCATCTCTTCCATGAGCGCGCGCAGGCGGGAGTGCCTGCTGCGCAAAACGGACAGATAATCATTCCACCAGTCGGTCCGGCCCGCCTTCTTGGCCGCCCTTTTCATCTTCTTCAAAATCCGGACGGCCTCCCGGTAGTTGCCCCTGCTTTTCAGGGCGATCTGGTCGGTGACATGGGTGTGGCAAAGGGATATCGCCTCCATCGGCGCTTCATCGATGAGCGTCTTCAGTCCCGACATTTCCACACGGTCAAAACTCGAACGGTTCAGGAGATGCCAGGCGGCCCACTCGCGGTAGCGGCCGCGGCCAATAAGGAATTCCGCATATTCCGCCTCCGCGGCCGAGCCGCACCGGAGCAGCATTGCGGCCGTCTCTTCTTCCGGCATGTCCGTCTCCCGGCACAGATCCGAAAGTTCCGCCGCCGTCTTGCGCTGCTCGATGAACGAAACAGACTCCATGTAAGGCGTGATGAGGGGGGAGAGCGACACGATGATGTCCCGTGCCTTTTCCGGTTCGTCATTTTTCGCCAGGTAGCCCGCCAGATCAAGCCAGGAAGTGAACTGCAGCGCGGCACCGGGCACTTCTGAACCGTCCGGCATGCCGATTTCGTCTGCCGGACGACCGAGCAGGACGGCGATCCATGCCTTCATGAGCGGAAGCGGAGATCCGGCCGGGTTTATCGACTTGCCATCGGTTGCTTCCCTTTCTACGGACAGGCCGGTGAGCACTTCCAGTTCACGCTCGCGTGCGCTCTGTCCGGTGAACAGCGAAGTCCACACATTCCGGTAGATGGTGATCCACATTTGCCGGGCATGTGCGGAACGAAGCGTGAACGAACGGACCAGTTCCTCAAGATCTGCATAAAACGGGTCCGCCGCGAACAAACGGCGTGAAGTCGACAGACGGGCGAGGCTGTCGCGGATGTCGTCGATCAGGCTGTCGAGCATCCGGCTGAACTGCCACCGGTCGTATCCGATCGAGAACCCCCGCCCGGAAAAGCCGGCTGTCACCGCATGAAGCGCATAAAGCGAGGCGTACAGCCGGAACAGCGGCTTCCATTCCTGCTCGATCGGCTCAACAGAGCGGAGTTGCTGCCGAAACAGGCCGAGCTCCTCGGATATGATATGGTACGGAACCGATTCGCCGAATGAATGGAACCGTTCCGTGAGCCGGTCGAGCATCCCGCGCCAGGCCTGCGGCGTCTGTTCAAGCGCGCGATTCGGCTGATAGCGGGAAACGCCCGACTGCCGCCACTCGCGCAGCCAGTCCGACAGCGAGCCGATGTGCTGATAGGCCGTGAACCAGGCGGCTGCCGTATGCTCGCAGCCGCGGTCCCCGTGAATGCTGCAAGCCGCCCGCTGCGCGGGCAGCATGAGCATGATCTCGGCGAACGGGAAATCCCGCGTCGTGAAACGCACCGTTCCGTACCGTTCATCCGTATCGACGAGCCGGAGGCGGTCATTGCGCACGAGCATCGCCGCTTCACGGATCATCCGCTCCGCCGGTTCCGAAGACGGATCGGCGATCAACTTCAGCCGGTCCAGTGCACCGTTGATTTCGTTTTCGTAGAGTCCGGCGAACGCCGGCAACAATGTATTCATGGGAGAACCCCCGTCCTTCACAATAAAAAAAGGCTTTCCCTCCATTATACGACTCGGGGAGCGAATCGTAAACGGAGCCGAAAACCTTATGGCAGCCGGTTCATCTTTCTGTACATCTCCACCATGCCCTTCACGAGGTTGAGCATCTCCCGCCGCACCGCGGGTTCCTGGGCTGCAAGCAGGACAATGAGTTCCCGCAGTTCCGGAGAATCGCGGATCAAGTCACCATATGCATCCGCGAAGCGCGAATAGTACCGGGCCTTCGCCTCATTCGTCTCTGCGGACAACCGCTCGGCATCTTTGCGCCCCTTTCCGTAGGGGCGGCCGAGCAACATCGCCAGGTACTGCTCATCGGTCATATTGAACGCCTCTTTCGCCTTGAGGAGCAGGTCGTACGGGAAATCCCGCTTGCCGAGCTCATAATTCGAGAGGGCGGCGGGATCGATGCCGAGCCGCCTGGCCGCCTCCCGCTGCCTGATCTGAAGCACATCTTCCCGGAACTCCTTGAACTTCTCGTGGATTGCCAATGGTCCGTCCCCCTTCTCTTGTGCCCAAAATAGCGGTTCGGAAGGGCGGAGGCGGCCGAATCAACAAAATGTCGACGGAATAAACGACAAATTGTCGATTCTCGGCTTTTCTTAATGGAAGATTGTAAAAATAATAGGAAATCTGTGTTGAATTGAAAAGGAGGCATGGGCATGGCACGCTATGAAATCAAAATCAACCCTCCGGCCGCCGGATGGACTGCCGGCAGCTGGCGCCTGGTCCAGTGGGGAACAGGCAGCGGAGGGCCGGTGGTCATACAGGAAAGTCGCACGGCGGTCGGCAAGTTCACTTATCTTCCCTACGGTCCGTTCATGCTGAAAAATGTGGAGATCGACCTTGGAAGCGGCAAGGTGGCGTTTGACAAGCAGGCAGCCAGCCTGGAGGGCTTCCGGAAATACGGACCGCAGTTCATGTCTTCCTACGTATTGGACTTTGGAGACGACCGGTTCGGCTTTTTCCTGGACGGCAGCCGGCGGCCCGACCGGAAAGTGACGGAAGAAGAATAAAAGGGGCACGGGGCGGGATTGGCGGAAAAGCCCGGATTTTTTTGTATGCGCTTTCATATAATTATGGTAAGATGGAAGTAGCCGAATATTTCGAAAAAGGAGGGAGCCCCATGCTGCACATCCAACGAATGAAGCCGTTTTACATGTCGCAGGAACAATCCCGGGTGAGACTCGTTTTTGAATATCAGTACTTCACGATAAAAAAAGGGGAAGAACTGTTCCATTTTATCCCGTCGGAAGGCAAGGAGATCCACATCAATCTCCAAAACCTTCAAGTTGAAAACCTCGGCGAAATCTTCGTATTCCAGAAAGGCAGCCGGTTCATCCGGCTCCCGCTGTACCAACTGCTGCTCATTTCTGACATCCACACCCATCTGAAAGACATCCTCCAAGGGGCGGACATCATGGAAAGCGATCCGATGTTCACCGAACCCGGCGAAGTGGAAGCCATCATCGCCGAGCTCGAGCGCACCAACCTCATGAACCTGATCGACCGGGCACTCGCAGAGGGCGACCGCGACGGCTTCCATCGCCTTGCCGGCCAGCTGAATGCCCAATGACCCGGACATCCAAACCGATGCTGCAGAAGCCAACCCACCGATCCAGACCAAAGCCCGACGGACAGCCGACGGGCTTTTATGATGGGCGGAAGGGAGGGAAGAGTCGCAGAAGTCCGCTCTCCCACTGCTCACCCTTTCACTCAAGCGAAACGCCAAATCTTGTCATTCTGAGAAAATCCGTCAATAGTCCTGCCGAACGATGTCGGTTGAAGGGTTACAAAGGCGTCGAGATTTGGTAAAGTGGTTGTTATGGCAAACTATCAACCTTGCAGGCCGGAAGGGAAATGAACCTATGTTTTTCGATTTCAAGTTCTGGCGGTATTTGACCGACCAGCGCACCTTGATGGAGCGGCTGGGCGGCAGCGCGATGCGGGGCTTCCGATTGCGGGTCATCGGGCTGTTCGTTTCGGCCGTGCTTCTTTATGCACTTATGAATATGTGGGGGATCGGCACGCGGGATCTGACGCCGATCACCGCGATGGGCAGCGAGGAGACATTCGCACTTGCGCGGATCCTGTCGCTCGCCGGTTCCATCCTGTGGGCGCTCGTCTATACGGCGTTCCATCTTTACGGGATTTCGTTCATCCTACATAAGCTGACGGCGATCGACTACCGGAAACTGGTCGTGCTTCAACTGTTCGTCACGGCGATCCTTCTCCTTGAGAAGGCGATCGTCTTCATCGTTTTCCTCGTGAACGGGAAGGCTGCTCCGGTGTCATTCCTGTCGTTCGGACCGCTTGCGGCGACGTTCCTCACTTATCCGTTCCTGATCTACTTCCTCAATCAGCTGTCGATCGGGACGGCGATCGTCATCGCGTTCCAGTTCCGGTTCATCCGGTTCTTCCAGCCCGAAGCGAACCGCAACCTGCTCTGGATTCTGCTCGGGCTGCACATCGCGATGGCACTCATCACATCGCTCGTCGGCCTGATTCCGGCAGACCGCTGGTTCACGGAGTTATTCGGGGGAGGTGCCGCTGTTGAATAAGCTCGGGAATCTCGCAGTGGCGATCGCGATCACTGCGTTCATCGCCACGAACGCACTGCTTTTATTCGGCGACAAAAGTTCGATCCCGAAGTACGTGTACGTACACGGCACGGAGCGGATGACCACTGCCGATTACTCGGACAAGCTGGCCAAAGAATCGCTCGTTGTGCCGGGAGATATTTACACCGCGTATGTCGACAATGATTCGACCGTCCAGCAATGGCTCGTCAAAGAAGGCGATCCGGTGAGCGCCGGGCAGGAAATCGCCACGCTCAACTCGGAACGCGCGGAAAGCCAGCGATCCGTATGGGAGTCGGAGAGGGACGCGCTGAAGGAACAGGAATCCGAACTGAACGCAACGAAGAGCGAGCTGGAACAGGCCCGCCGTTCGGCAAAGTCGGACGCACGTTCTTCTTCCAACCGGAGTGACCGGGTGGACGGAACGACGGGCACCGGCAATTCGGATTCGGACAAAGTGGAAGTCGGTCTGAACGTTGACGTGAATGTCGACGTGTCGCAGGACGGCGCCTATGCGCACGCGATGACGGCAGTGGACAACGCACTCGCCGACGTCCAGCGCCAGCTCACCGTCGTCGAGGCGCAGCTCGCCCAGAGCCCGACATCGCCGGCGCTCGTTTCTCCGGTCGACGGCACGATTTCGGAAGTGCACCGGCTCGGCGAACAACTTGCCGTCGAGATTTACACGAATGACCGCCAGTTCCTCACTTACGCAAAAGGCGAGGAATGGCAGCGGATTGCGCCGGACGACCGGGTCTTCATCCAGGCGCCCGGCACGGAAGGCGCGGTCGAAGGCACTGTCGTCTCCGTCTCCCCTGTGGAAGCGCCAGATTCGAAGTGGCTCGATGCTTACCGAAAACTGGACAAGGAAAAAGTGAACAATCCGCTCGCGTACTATGAAGTGAGGATCGCCACCGATGCGGACGTCAGCCGTCTGCCGTTCGCCAACAACGCGAATGCGATCATCCATACCGAAGAAGCGCCATCGGCCATTGCCGTCCGCTCCAAGGCGCTTGAAGGCAAATACCTGAACGAAGCACTCGCAACGATCATCGACCAGAACGGCTACGCAGTGAAAATTCCGGTCATGACGCCGTTCGACTGGAAAGGCTACAGCATCGTCACCGACGGCCTTTACGAAGGCGACCTCGTCATCGACGAACCGAGGATCGAAGGATTCCCGTCCGCCCCGGCCGTCATCCTGCCGATGCCGCTCGAATGGCCGGAAAAAGCGACATGGAAATCCACCAGTTGGCAGGACTACGTGCGCTACACCCTGTTCGGGGTCGAATAAAAGAAGCCGGGCCGTCCGCCGATGCGGGCGGCTTTTTCGTGTGGGAATCGGCGCGGGAAGGGGGGAGCGGTCCAAACTGGGGCGAGTCGGACGGATCGGGCCTTGAGCCGTACGGATCCCGCGTTGAGTCGTACGGATCCGGTTCTGAGTCGGACAGGTTTTATTTTCCACCGGCGGATGCTGTGGAATCGGGTGAGCTTTGGGGCGAGCCGGACGGATCGGGCCTCGAGCCGTACGGATTCCGCGTTGAACCGTACGGATCCGGCCCTGAGTCGGACAGGTTATATTTTCCAACGTCGGATGCTGTGGAATCGGGTGAGCTTTGGGGCGAGTCGGACGGATCGGCCCTCGAGCCGTACGGATCCCGCGTTGAGTCGTACGGATCCGGTTCTGAGTCGGACAGGTTATAATTTCCACACACCGCTCCCCCTCTGTCAATCGCTCTTTCAGGTTTATGAGTCTCTCTACCGGGTAATCTCAGACTAGACCAAAAGGAGGCGTTGCAAAATGGCAGAACGCAGAGTAGTTGGTTATTATGATACGGAACAGCAAGCAATTGACGCGATTGAAGATCTGAAAAGACAGGGGTACCGTTCGGAAGATATTTCGGTCATCTCCCAGAATAACGATCAGGTGGATGCGATTGCGGACGAAACCGGCACGAAGGCGGCCGAGGGCGCAGCAACAGGTGCTGCGACGGGCGGTGTGCTCGGCGGTCTCGGCGGCGTGCTTGCCGGTCTCGGGGCGCTCGCGATTCCGGGAATCGGACCGATTGTCGCAGCCGGACCGATTGTCGCCGGCTTGACCGGCGCGGCGGCGGGTGCCGGAGTCGGCGGCCTGGCCGGTGCGCTCATCGGGATGGGTGTTCCGGAAGATGAAGCCGAGCGCTACGAAACGTACTTCAATGAAGGCAAGATCCTTGTTCTCGTTGACCGCAGTGCGGATGTGGAAGACAGCTACTTTGCGAGCCGCCGCCCGCTGACGAATGACGTCAACGATATGGCGCGTGACCGGGAGACTCTTGACCGCGACCGCTTCAACGATCCGCTGATCTGATGCACTTTGAACCGCTGCTCCTTTGGGGGCGGCGGTTTTTTCCGCTTTCCTTGAATAATCCCCTTTCCCGTCAGGCAGGATGGAAAGAGGAGTTTTTTCGGGAGGGTGGAAGATGGATGATTGGCTGAAAGTGGATTTTTGGGAAATGGTGCTCCGGTCGGCGGCAACGTTTGGAGTCCTGCTCCTGCTGACCCGGCTGCTCGGAAAAAAACAGATGAGCCAGCTGACTTTCTTCAACTATGTGACCGGGATTACGATCGGATCGATTGCGGGGAACATCGCGGGTGAGAGCGAGACGCCGTTTTTCGACGGGCTCGTCTCGCTCGTCACCTGGACGTTGCTGACCGTGGTGCTCAGCCTCATTTCGCTCAAGTGGCCGGGCGCGCGGGTCATGCTCGACAACGAGCCGACAATCGTCATCAAGGACGGCCGGCTTGATGAAAAGGCGATGAAGTCCGTCCAGCTCCATCTGGACGACCTGAACATGATGTTGCGCGAAAACGGGGTGTTCGTCGTGAAGGATGTCCGTTATGCCATCCTGGAGACGAACGGGGCGCTCAGCGTGCTGCTCAAGGGCCAGAATTTGCCGGCGACAAAAAAGGACGTGAACGTCGGCTCCGGCCCGTCCAAGTTTTTGCCGGCGGAGATCATTTCCGACGGGAAGATCGTCAAGAAAAACCTCAAGGAGTACAACCTGACGGAAGAATGGCTGCAAAAGGAACTCGGCAAGCACGGAGTCTCCAGGCCGGAGCAGGTCTTCTTCGCACAGTTGCAGGAAGACGGGACGCTCGATGTGAATGTGAAAGAACAGTCATGACAAGCTGAAAGCCGCTTTTTTCGGATGAATCGTCCGGAAAAGGCGGTTTTAATTTTCGGAAAAAAGAGAGTTACTTATTCAGGGAAAAATGATATATTAAGAGTGTTTCAAAATTTTAATCATGTAAGGGGAAATGCAAGTTGGGGGAAATGAAGAAAACAAAGCGGCTCAGCCTGTTCCTGGTTGTGCTCATGGTGTTGTCACTCATCCTGCCGGCAGGCGCATTCGCCAAATCGGCGGACGGGCTTCCGAAAGGACCGAAGCAAAGCGAAAGCACCCTGTTGCAAAAACAGGTGATTGCGGAACAGCAGGCTGCGAAAACCGGCCTGCCGAGACTGCATCCGGACTTGCAGAAACTGTCCGGCAGCCAGGAAGTCAGCGTCATCATCCAGCTGTCGGAAGACCCGGTGGCGGTGGCGGAAGGCAAGAAAAAGCTGAAAAAGCTTCCGTACCAGGCATCCGAGCGGGCCAAGCAGGTTCATGCCATCAAGGCGGAGCAGGCAACGGCCAAAAAAGCGATGAAGGCGAAAAAGCTCCTCGTCAAGGAAGGCTATTCCTACGAAACGGTGCTGAACGGCTTCTCGGCGACCGTCAAGGCGGATGACCTCGACAAACTGCTCGACATTCCGGGCATCCGTCTTGTCGAGCCGAACGCGGTCCGGGAAGCGCTGGAAGTCCCGGCGGATGCCGGCTCTCCGGACGGAACGGCGGATGAAAGCAATTCATTCCTTGAAATCGGCCGTCTTTGGGACAAGGGCCTGAAAGGGCAGACGGTCAAAGTCGGCGTCCTGGACACCGGCATTGATTACAACCACCCGGCGTTCAAGGACAACTATGCGGGCGGCTGGAACTTCGTGCCGCACGACCAGCGCTATGCGCGTCCTCGGGCGGATAATGACCCGATGGAAACGACGCCGAAAGACCGTGCATCGGGCACGCCGGAGTTCAACTCCACCGGCAGCTCGTTCTACACATCCCACGGCACGCACGTCGCCGGCATCATCGCCGGCCAGGCGAACAATGCCTACGGCGTGGCGGGAATCGCGCCGGAAGTGGAGCTTCACGCCTACCGCGTTCTCGGCGGGTACGGCAGCGGCTCGACTGACGGCATCATCGCCGCAATCGAGAAATCGGTGGAAGAAGGCATGGACGTCATCAACCTGTCGCTCGGCGGCGGCAGCAACACGTCCATCTCCGCCGACTCGTTCGCCATCAACAACGCGATGCTGAAAGGCACGATTGCCGTCATCGCGACCGGCAACTCCGGACCGAACCGCGGAACGATGGGCACGCCGGCCACATCGACGCTCGGCATCGCGGTCGGCAACACCACACAGCCGGAAAGCCATTTCTCGGCGGACGTGAACATGAAGGCGGACGGATTTGCGAAAACCGTCCACATGAATCTCATGGCAACCGAATTTGGCACCGATCCGGATGAGAAGCTGCAGGGTGAGTTTGCAGTCGCAGCCATTCCTGGATTTGGCAAGGAAACCGACTATGCGGGTGTTGACGTAGCCGGCAAAGTCGCGCTCGTTTCCCGCGGAGAAATTCCGTTTGTCGACAAAATCGAAGCGGCGAAAAACCACGGGGCGGCCGCCGTCCTGATCCACAACTTTGCGGGCGGCTCGAACGCACCGGGCATTTCCGATGTTTATCTCGGCGATGACTTTGACTTCATCCCGACATTCGACATGAGCCAGACCGACGGCGACGCTTTCCGGGCGGCGCTTGCAGGCGGCAAGGGAACCGTCACATTCGGCGCCGTCCAAGAAACGAAGACGGCGGGCGACGAAGTGAACAGCTCGAGCTCACGCGGTCCGTCCGTTCCGACATTCGACATCAAGCCGGACGTCTCGGCACCGGGCACGAACATCATGGCCGCCATTCCGGCATACAAATCGGACTTCCCGGATGCCGACTATTCCAAGGCATTTGGACGCAAGACCGGCACATCGATGGCGACCCCTCAAGTGGCGGGCGTCGCGGCGCTCATCAAGCAGGCCAACCCTGACTGGACTCCGTTTGACGTGAAAGTCGCGCTTTCCAACACGGCAAAACTGCTGGATGTGAAGAAATACGATGTGTTCTCGCAGGGGGCGGGCCGCGTACAGCCGTATGAAGCCGCATTCCCTGAAGCACTGGCTTATTCCTATGACCAGACCGACGCCGACGGCAAGGGCACGATCGTCGACAACGTGAAGGGAACCGTTACATTCGGAACCCTGACAGAAGTGAAGGACCGTGACGTCACGGTGAAGAAGACGGTCAAAGTGAAGGACGTCAAGGGCAACGGCGGAGACTATTCGGTGGATGTCCGGACGACAAAGGCATTCGGACAGGCAGCCGTTTCGGTCGACAAGTCCTCGTTCAAGCTGAACGGTGAACAGGAACTGACCGTTACGCTCACTGCGCCGAAAGCGGCAACGAAAGCCGGAGACGAACTCCTCGGCTACATCGTGATCAGCGGACCGGGCACCGAACTGTCGCTTCCATTCGCGGCATCGTTCGCCCCGACACCGCCGACGGCCATCGAATCGATGAACATCACGAAAACCGATCTGTCGTTCAACGGCGATGGAGTGAATGACACGGCGGATCTGACGTTCAAGGTGACCGGGGACCTCGGTGTCAACTACATTGAGCTTTGGGATCTGGCAGATCCGGATGGCGGTGCCTATGGTGACGGCTACATCGGCTATCTCCATGCAGGCAACTCGCTCCCGGCAGGCTCCTATCGGCTCGGAATCGACGGTCAATACTTCCCGTGGGGCGAAGATGCGCCGGCCATCATTCCGGACGGCGTGTACACGATTGACATGACAGCACAGACGGTGTCGGGCAACCCGCCGCTCGTCGACAATTCTGTCGGGCCGATTTTCGTGAAGTCAACCGCCCCTGAAGTCGAAACATCAGTCGACGGCACGGTCGTTTCAGGCCGTGTGATCGACAAGTATCTCGACTACAAGGCGCTGCTCGCCGAATATGGCGTCACGGTCAACCTCAACTCCAAGCTCGGCGGCTTCATCGAAGTGACGGATGCGCAGGGGGACAATATTTCATTTGAAATGGTGACATTCAACCAGGACGGCACGTTCTCCGTCGATCTCGGAGCAGCGGCAGAGTCCGGCAAAAAGGCCGTCATGACGGTTGCGGACGCAGCCGGCAACACCACGGAATCGGTCGTCTTTGAGAAGGAAGATGCGCCGGAAGAACCGGAGCAGCCGGAACAGCCTGAATCACCGGTCGTCACGGTTCCGGATCAGGATCTGAATGCGCAGCTCGTGGACAAGAAGGCGAAAGAAGTGACGGTGGACGTTGCGGAATTCGGCGGAAACGGAAAACTGGACATCGCGCTCGGCGAAGACCAGCTTGACCGGATTATTGCTGCGAAGAAGGGAATCACCGTCAGCGCCGAAGGACTGAGCTTCACGGCCGACAAGAAACTCGTCGAGCGGATGGGAGCGGCAGCCGGCGGCATCACAATCGCGCTCGGCAAATCTGCGACGGATGAAAAGTCCACGATTTCCGATTCGTATTCGATTCATTTCCTCGACAAGTCGGGCAATGAAGTGAACACCGGCAAAAACAAGGACAAGTTTGACGTGACCCTGCCGGTGGATCTGAGCGGCGTCGGCAAGACGAACAAGCTCACCGTCAAAGACAGCGAATCGGGCAATGTCTACAAGCTGAAAGTGAAGAACGGAGAGGCGGCGTTCACTGCGGACGGGCCGGGTACGTTCACGGCGTTTAATTAATTCCATGCAAGGCAGGCCGCCGCGGGAAGCGAATCCCGCGGCGGTTTCTTTGTTGTTGCAAAAGGGTTACAACCCATTATAATCGGGGAAAGAAGACTAGTAGAAAGAGAAGGCGGTGGACCCCATGGATGAGCAGAAAAGGTCAGTCGAACAGCTGCTGGACGAAAAAGTCGAGCAACAGAAAAAACGCATGCGGCCGCCCGCGCGACCGAAGAAATACAAGTCATCCGTCCGCAAAGCGGCCGACTACGTGGTCCTGGACTTTGAGACGACCGGGTTCCGCTCCGGAGCCGACAAGATCATCCAGATCGGCGCCGTCAAATACGTCAGCCATGAACAGCAGGACCGCTTCGAGACGCTCGTCAACCCGCTGCGCCACATCTCGCCGACCATCACCCGGCTCACCGGCATCTCAAACGATCAGGTCGCCGGCGCCCCGGTGATCGAAGAAGTCGTCGGAGACTTGATCGAATTCATCGACGATTTCCCGATCGTGGCGCACAATGCCTCATTTGACATGGGCTTCCTGTACGCGCTGGATCATATCGAGGGCATCACGATCCCCGAATATACGGTCATCGACACCGTCCGGCTTGCCCGGAAAGTCATTACGGAAACGGCAAACCACAAACTCGGGACACTGGCCCATTACCTGCGTCTGGAACATCACGCGCACGATGCGATCGGCGACTGCCTCGCCACTGCGGCGATCTATCAGTATTGCCTGGGCGTAAGGAAATAACGAATCTTAATACGAAACGAATTGAGAAACGTCCTGCCGGCAGGGCGTTTTTTTGAGTTTGGCGTCGAATGCCCGGGATTTATTTGTTATAGTGAATGAATATTGCAAACGGCAGGGGGAGAAGGCTCATGTGGAAAATATACGGCATGCTGACATTCGTCATGGTGATGTGGGGCCTGAACCTGCCGATGCTGAAGTACCTGCTGCAGTACGTCGGCCCCGTCACGATGACGTCCGTCCGCATTTTCACCGCCGGCGTCACGGTGTTCCTCATCCTCTGCGCCTTGCGGATCGTCCGGATGCCGCGCCGGGCCGAGTGGAAATACATCATCCCCGGCATGCTGCTGAATGTGGTCGGCCACCATTACTTCCTGAACAACGGGCTGACGATGACAAGCGGCACGAACGCCGGCCTTATCCTCGGCACCGGTCCGTTCCTGACCGCCGTCTTTTCCTCGATCCTGATCCGCGTGTTCCCGACGAAAATCCAGTGGCTCGGCGTGTTCCTCGGGCTGGCAGGCGTGTCATCCGTCGTCCTGGCCGACGGCGGTCTCTCCGGCATTTCGCGAGGCGACGCATACGTCTTCCTGTCGATCGTCGTCCAGGTCCTCAGCTTTCTCATCGTCGCCAAAGCCGCCGCCACGCTGGATCCCCGGCTGCTCACTGCCTACATGCTGATCCTCGGCGGCAGCACCTTGTTCATGCTCAGCCTCGCCGCGGAGCCGGGTGAGTTTGCGGCTTTTGCAAGCGTGCCGCCGACATTTTGGCTGATCTTCGCACTGAGCGCCATCTTCGGCACCGCGGTGAGCCACATGCTCTACAACTACTCCGTCGGCAAGGCCGGCCCGACAAAAGCCGCCATCTTCATGAACCTCAACACCGTCGTCGCCCTCGCCGGCTCCGCCCTCTTCCTCGGCGAAGCCATCACCGCCCGCCACCTCGCCGGCCTGCTCTTCATCATCACCGGCGTCCTCCTCGGCAGCGGCGCCGCAGAGGATGTTTGGAGAAAACGGAAAGAACGGGCGGCGGTGAAAGCGGAGGAATGCGGGTGAGGCGGGGAGTGGGGGAACGTTGATTGTATTCGGAGGAACGTTGATTGTATTTGATGAAACGTTGATGGTATTCGGTGAAACGTTGATGGTATCGGCGAAAACGTTGATGGTATCAGACAAACCCCCTCCGAAGACCGAAAATTGAAAAACGAACTATTGCGTTCGGCAGTCCGTTGTCCTATGGTTAAGGAAACACTTGCCGGACGCTTTTTCTTATAGCGATCCCCCTCCGGCCCGAGAGGAGATTTCGCATGATCCGCACTTCTCATTATCGGGCGATTGACTGGGAGATCGACTGCCTCACGCGCATGGAGGTCCGTCTTGGATCTGCAGCATTTTCCCGCAACGAAAACTTATATAGCCCGCCGACTGTCGAAGAAATGCTCGGAATGCCGCCGGCGGAGAATGAATTGCATCTCCGGCGGAAAAAGGCGCTTGTCCAAGTCTCTGACCAACTTTACCGGATCAAGGCGGGGCGTGCCGGCGAGGATGCAGTCGACCGTTCGCTCAGTGAAATTCTCATGCCGCCTGGCACATATGTATTAAGGAATGCCCGGATTACAATCAGGAACGGGTACCAGATTGAAGTGGACACGCTCATCCTGTCCCCGTCCTTTATGCTGATCCTGGAAATCAAAAACGTGCCCGGTTCGCTCTTCTTCAAAGAGAGTGAAGGAAAAACGACACGGGTTCGAAACAACGGAGAAATCGATGAGTTCGACTGCTTCATCCATCAGCTAGACCGGCAAACCGAGGGCCTTCAGCAGTTTCTCCAGGAGAGACATATCTCGCTTCCGGTTCACGGTGTCGTCGTGCTATCCAACCAGAACACGGTGATCAAGCAGCGGCCGGACACTTACCGGGTGATATACCGAAAACAACTGGCGAGGTATGTTCGTGCACTGCCACCGGCAAACTCGCCACTTCACCAAGAGACGGTTGACTGGCTCGCAAGCGCAATCCGTCATTCAGCGCCTCACCCGGCCGGTGAAGCATTCTGTGACAAATTGGGCATCGATGCTGCACTCCTGAGGAAGGGCGTCCTCTGCCTGGCATGCAATCAGGCGATCGGCCGGTTCCCGAGAATCGGCTGGTACTGCAAAAGCTGCGATCTGCCGGGAAAGGAAGCGGTACGGCAAGCTGTTGACGACCGTCTGACTTTGATCAAGCCCACGATCAATAACCCGGAAGCCCGGGACTTTCTCGGAATGAAGCACAGCTCAGATGTTTCCCGCATCCTCAATGACCTGGATCTGATCAGAACCGGGAACCCGCCGGCGACGCTTTACAGGAAAAAAGAGTCTCGGCCTTTAAGATGGAAAGGGTAGGGGGATCATTCATCAACGTTTTAAGGAATACAATCAACGTTTCCTCCGATACAATCAACGCTTGGGCGAATACAATCAACGTTTCCGCAATATCACTCCACTCCTGAAAGGATGACGCATATGGCACCACCACTTTCCATTAACCCGCTCGCGGAGGCGACGGAGTTGTCGGGGATCCGGCAGATTGCGAACCGGATACCGGACCATCCGGGGGCGGTCAATCTGACGGTCGGGCAGCCGGATTTTCCGGTGCCGGATGCGGTGAAGGCGGCGGCGGAACGGGCGATCCAAAACAATCTGACGGGCTACTCGCACAATGCGGGGCTGCCCGAGCTGCGTAAGGCGGCCGCCGATTTCTACGGAAACAAGTATCACTTTCGCTACGATCCGCTGACCGAGACGGTGGTGACGGCGGGAGCGAGCGGGGCGATGGATGCGGTGCTCCGGACACTGCTTGAGCCGGGCGATGAAGTGATCGTGCCGGTACCGATCTTCGCAGGATACGAACCGCTCATCCGGCTCACCGGCGCGACGCCCGTCTACCTCGACACGCGGCCGACCGGGTTCGTGCCGGATGCCCGGCAGCTCGAGGCGCTCATCACGCCGAAGACGAAAGTCGTCATTTTCAACAATCCGTCGAACCCGACAGGCGTGACGATCCCGCCGCATGAAATGGACGCACTCGCCGCCGTCCTCGCCAGGCATGACGTGTTCATCCTGTCCGACGACATCTACAGCGAGAACACGTTCGACGCGCCGCACAGTTCATTCGGCCGGTATCCGGCGCTGCGCGACAAGCTGTTCCTCATCCACGGCCTGTCGAAGTCCCACTCGATGACCGGGTGGCGGGTCGGATTCCTGTTCGGACCGGCGCACATCATGCAGTACATCGTCCGGATCCATGCGTACAACACGATCTGTGCGCCGACCCCGTCGCAGCACGCGGCCATCGAGGCACTCACCGGATCGGCGGACGCGCCGGCCGGGATGAACCGGGCCTACGTCGGGCGGCGGGATTTCATCCTTGATTCCCTGAGACGGATGAACTTGCCGGTCGTCAAACCGGACGGGGCGTTCTATGCGTTCCCGTCGGTCCTCGAATTCCCGCTTGACTCGAAAACGTTCGCCGTCCGGATGCTGGAGGAAGCGGGCGTCGCGGCGGTCCACGGGAGCGCGTTCACCCGGTACGGGGAAGGCTACATCCGCATTTCCTACGCGAAGTCGATGGCCGACCTCGCGACCGCGATGGAGCGGATGGCCGGATTTGTCGATCGGCTGCGCGATGAAACCCGCCATGCCGGACCGGACGCGAAGCAGATCTGACCGCTCCGCCCGTGACCATCCGCCCAAGAAAATCAAAGAAATCTGTCGGGATCCGTCCGAAAAATGGGTCCTTTTTCTTTGCCGAAAATCCTATTATTACAAGCAGGAAAGGGTAGAATAGTAGATACAAGATCTATACAGAAGGGAGCCCGATGACGCCCATGACCAAGAGACGACCCGCCTTTCTGATCACCGCCGCACTGCTTTTGACGCCCGCTGCCGCCACCTTGCCGGCACAACCTGCCGAGGCCGCACAGACCGCTCACTCATTCACCGACGTGCCGCACACTTTCTGGGCGCACGATGAAATCATGGAGCTCACGCAGCTCGGCGCACTGGAAGGGTACCCGGACGGACGCTTCAAGCCGAACGCTTTGCTGACGCGCGCGCAGGGGGCAAAGGTTCTCCAGGCCGTCACCCATGCAGAAGCGCCGGCCTCCTTCCAAACGCATTTCCGCGACGTGCAGCCGACCCACTGGGCCTATCCGTATATCCGTGAACTCACATACAACGGCGTCTTCAACAATGCCGATCGGTTCCGCCCCCAGGAACACCTGTCGCGCGCCCAGATGGCGAAAATCATCATCGAAGCCTTTCATATCAAAGTCGACGACAATGACCTCGCCCACTTCGTCGATACACCGGCGGGGGAATACCACGGCTACATCACGACACTCGGCGAACTCGGCATCACCGAAGGACGCCCCGGCGGCCGCTTCGACCCGAACGGCCCCGTCTCCCGCGCCCAGTTCACCGCATTCGCGAGCCGCGCGCTGGAATTCGATCAAAAGCGCCGGGACGGGCAGATCATCTACGACGAAGAAGACAAGCTGTACGTCGACTTGACGGGGGAATCCCTCACCCGCAGCAACCCGTCGGCGCAGGTCGGCAAGGAGTCGATCAGCCTGGTGAACAAGGAAAGGAATCAGCACGGCGTGGCCCCGCTCCAGGAAGACTCCAACCTGGACGCGATGGCCCAGCTCAAAGCGGAGGAAATGGCCGAGAAAGGCTACTTCGACCACAAGTCGCCGACGTACGGACATGTGAATGAGATGGCCGCCATGTTCGGCTATTCGTTCAGCCGGATCGGCGAGAACATCGCATGGAACCAGCATTCCGCCGAAGAAGTCACCGCCGACTGGATGGCTTCAAAAGGCCACCGCGCCAACATACTGGATCCCCGCTTCACGAACATCGGCGCCGGGTTCGCGATGAACAAGGCGGGGGAGACGTACTGGGTGCAGATGTTTTCGAAAAAGTGACCCTCGCCGAAAATCCTGGTCACGCCCTGACCAAAAAGCTACAATGAACCTATGAAAAAATACCTGTTTCTCCTTATCATCTTGGCGGCGCTGTTCGTTTCGTCCGGCCAGACGTACGAGCAGCAGTCGCTCATCCCGCGGCTGCAGGAGTGGCTGCCGGACAAACCGCTGGAAAACACGCTCTCAAAGATCCAAGTCCCGTACTGGGGCAGGACCGTGTCTGTTGAATCCCGCGGCTACTACTATTTCCTGGAATTCTTGATCCGCAAGGGAGCGCATCTCGCTTCGTTCGGACTGCTCGCTTCGGCGATTTTCTTTGTCCTGCCGAAGCACCGGCTGCGTTACGCCTATGCATTTATCCTGACGGTCATCGCGGCGAGCGCAGACGAGATCCACCAGATGCTCACCGGCGGAAGAACGCCGTATATCGGAGATGTCGTTCTGGATGCGGCGGGCGGACTGATGGCACTCACGCTCATTGCGCTGTTCCGCATGCTGACAAGATCCGCCGATCAAAAAAATAACCGCCGCACGGCCGGATGATGATCCGGTTGTGCGGCGGTTTGCCGTTTCGTTACATTTGATCCATCGCTTTTTTGATGATGCTGCTTCGGCGGGCTTCTTTTTCTGCATTGTACTGATCGCGGAAGCTCTGTGAGTACGACTTGTTGTAGCCGTTCTTCTGCAGTTCGCCTTCCAGCGCGCCAATCAGCTTGTTGAAGGCGGCGTCGGTCTGGCTCTCGAGAGAAGAGGCGGCGCCCATGTATTTCTGATAGAAATAGCTGTAGCTGATCGACTCGCCGTTCTGCTTTTTCGTGCTGTATTCGCTGGCCGCCCGGCCGATGAGCGAATCAATGCGGCCGTTCGCCTGTGACTGGAGGCTTGCAAATGACGGAGTGTACTTGCTTTTGATGTCGGCTACGGACAACTGGCTGCCGCCCGAATTGCCGGAACCGGCGGGGGAACCGCCTGCGCCGCCTGTCTGGGAGCCTCCCGGTGAAGCATTGCCTTTTCCGCCGGATTCACCCGGCTTGCCGGACGTGCCGCCGACGCTCGCGTCTCCGGCACCGCCGCCAGATGTGCTGGCGCCGGCCACCTGGCCGCCGCCCGAAGAAGTGACGGCATTGCCGGCGGACGCGCTGCTGCTGCCGGAAGCCGAATCTCCGGACGAGGAATCTCCGGCCGCACCAGCGACCGAACCGCCCTCATCCGCGTCGCCTTCAGCCGGCTCACCGGCATCCTCACCGTCTTCATCCCCGCCGACCGTCGAGCCGTCCGGCAGTTCGATCTGATAGTCTTCTTTTGTGATTTTATCGATTTCCTCGTCCGCGACATCGTAATCCTTGAACTGGAACAAATAAAGCAAATAGCCGCCGACCACGAGAACCACGGCAAACAGCCCGAGAACGATCTTTTTCCAATGTCTCTTCATGATGTCCCTCCCAACCTGCAATTCTTTCCGCCAATCTTTCAGGTAAGTTTTTGAATAGGTTAACACAATTCTGGAACTGTTGGAATCATCACACGCAAATTTCGACAAGAATAGTCGCTTCGGCCCCGGCAATCTGCCAGGAAAGCACCTCTTTCCACGCGCCTTGGTCCGTAAGTCGCACTCTTTGATTTTTTATTCCCGCCATCTGTCCGCTCTTCTTTTCGTAGGGTATAATTAATGGAATACTTGCTTCTTCATGAAATGGGGGAATCGTGGATGCGCAGACTTCAAGTGGCCGTCATCCTGGCCGTCATGCTGCTGATCGGCGCACAGCCCGCAGCGGCGTCGGGGGATGTGCTCAAAGACATTAAATTTTACGTGAAGAATTATTACTACGGCGATGTGCCGCTCGGAATCGACGACTACAAGACGATCAAAGAAGTGACCAGCAAGCTGGATGAGTACTCGACCTACATGACGAAGGCGGAGTATGAAGCGTACTTGAAGACGATCCACATTCCGGGACTCGGCGAAACGCTCTCCGCCGACACGCAGATCTACGCGGCCCCGGCAAAGGTGAGGTCCGAGTACTTGTTCGGCAACACCGCCGTCATCCATATCGAGAGCTTCCAGGTGGAAACGCCACAGGCCGTCATCCGCGAATGGGAGAAGATGAAGAAACTCGGCGCCCGCCAGCTTATCCTGGACTTCCGCTTCAACGGCGGGGGCACCGTGTCCAGCGCCGAGGCGATCATCGGGATGTTCCAGAATGCGCCGAAGGCCTACACGCGGTTTGAGCGGGACAAGACGCTGCATGTGAACGCCCGCCCGTCATCCGTAAAATTCCCCGCCAAACCGTACGTGCTCGTGAATAAATACTCTGCATCCGCTTCGGAGCTCGTGTCCGCAGCGGTCAAGGACCAGAAAGCCGGAATCCTTGTGGGACAGAAAACGTACGGCAAGGGAAGTGTCCAAAGCTTCTTTGAACTATCGGACGGAGGGGCGCTCAAACTGACGACGGCCCACTTTTCCGGACCGGGCGGCACGAAGATCCACGGACTCGGCATTCAGCCGGACGAAGTGACCCCGCCCGGCAAGGAGCTCGAGTTTGCGCACGAGGCACTCGCAAGACGCGAACTCGCCACTTGGGACTACACACAGTTTCCCGACGTGGAAACAACCGCCGGCACGAAGCCGATCACGATCCGGTTCTCACAGGACATGAACTTTTCCGCGCCTGCCGCGTCCAATCGGGTGGAGCTCATCCGTCTAGGGAACGCCCAGCCCGTAAAAGTCACCGTCAAACCGGGGGATGACGGCCGCTCGCTGCGCATCGAGCCGGAACGCCCGCTTGAGCGCGATGCGAAATACGTGCTGTCCGTCAATCCGAGATTCGCGGACAAAGACGGCATCTACATGCGAAAAGGCGCCTATCTGTTCATCAAGACCACTGCCAATTAACGGGTGGTGCGGCACCTGTTGCGCACGCCGGCGCGCACCCGCAGCCGTTTCCATCATCTTCTGAATAGGAAGTTACCGGGCGGCGGAACGTTCTGCCGGCGGATATGCTATAATGGGAAAATTGATTTGTCTAGAAACGCAATGCGTTCAACTTAAACTTGCAATCCATGCATCAGGAAAGGAAGACCATCTCATGACGAAGAAACTTTGTGTCGTCGGCCTCGGCTACATCGGACTCCCGACCGCGGTCATGTTCGCCAACCACGGCGTGCCTGTCCACGGCGTCGATGTGAACGAGCGCGCGGTGAATATGATCCGGAACAAACAACTCCACATCGAGGAGAACGGCCTGCAGGAGCGGCTCGACAAAGCGGTCGACAGCGGCATGCTCGACGTTTCGACCGAACCGGTTGAAGCCGACGTGTTCATCGTCGCCGTCCCGTCCCCGATCCGCGAAGACCGCACCGCCGATCTCGAATACGTCCGGAAGGCGACCGCATCAATCGTGCCTTACTTGAAGAAAGGCAACCTTGTCATCCTCGAATCGACGGTTCCGCCAAAAACGGTGGAACACGTCATGCTGCCGGAGCTCGAAAAGTCCGGTCTTAAAATCGGGGAAGAGCTGTTCGTCGCCCACTCGCCGGAGCGGGTCATCCCGGGCCGGATCTTCGAGGAACTCGAACAGAACGGCCGCATCATCGGCGGCATCAACGAAAAATCCGCCGAATTGACGAAAGACCTTTACGAAGCGTTCGTCAAAGGGCCGATCGAACTCACCGACGCGACGACCGCTGAACTCGTCAAGGTGATGGAAAACACCTACCGCGACGTGAACATTGCATTCGCCAATGAAATGGCGAAAATCGGTGAGCATCTCGACGTGAACATCTGGGATGCGATCCGGTTCGCCAATTTCCACCCGCGGGTGAACATCCACCAGCCGGGCCCCGGCGTCGGCGGCCACTGCATCGCGGTCGACCCGTGGTTCCTCGTCGAACTCGCACCGGAGCAGTCGAACATTATCCATCTTTCGCGCAAGACGAACGACGGCATGCCGCAATTCGTCGCAGACCGCGTCCTGCAGTTCATCGGCGACACCGACCGCAAAATTGCCGTTCTCGGCCTGTCGTTCAAAGCGGACGTCGACGACATGCGCCAAAGCCCGTCGATCGACGTCATCCACAGCCTTGAGGCGAAAGGCTTCACGGTCGCCTCTTACGATCCGCATGTCAACGAAGGCAGCCACCGCACGCAGGTGAACACGATCGAAGAGGCGGCGGACGGGGCATCGATGATCCTTGTGCTTACGAATCACCGGGAGTTCATGAAGCTTGCGCCGGCAGACGTGAAGGGCCGCATGGCGGAACCGATCGTGTATGACACGAAGAACTGCCTGGATCTCCCGGCATGGAAAGCCGCGGGATTCAAGACGCACCTCCTCGGAGACCATAAAGAAAATACGAACGAGTAATCGTCTCAAACATACGGGTGAATCCAAATGAAAGAACATTTTTTCGGAGTACAGGTGAATACGGAGCGGTTTGACGACATGCTCGACCTCATCTTCGCCCGCATCCGGGACGGAAAGAAGTCGTTCATCGTCGCGATCAACCCCGAAAAGCTCATGAAGGCGAAAAAGAATCCGGAACTGCACAACATCCTCAACACTGCAGACTTCCAGATTCCCGACGGCGTCGGCGTGCTCATCGCCTCGCGTCTTCAAAAAGGGCAGATCCGTGACCGCATCACGGGCGTCGACATGATGGAACAGCTTTGCCGCCGCGCGTCCGAAGAAGGCAGCGGCGTCTTCCTCTACGGCGCCAAGCCGGGCGTCGCCGCGCAGGCCGCCGGGAACCTTCAGATGACGTTCCCGGGACTCAAAGTGGCCGGCACGCTCGACGGATACGTGAAGGATGAAGAAGAAATCATCCGCACGATCAACGAATCCGGCGCGGACATCCTGTTCGTCGCACTCGGCTCGCCGACGCAGGAAAACTTCATCATCCGCAACAAAGAGCGCCTTTCGGTGTCCGTCTTCCAGGGCGTCGGCGGATCGTTCGACGTATTCTCCGGCAACATCAAGCGGGCGCCGGCCTTCTACCGCAAGGCGGGCCTGGAATGGCTGTACCGCCTGCTGAAAGAGCCGGCCCGCTGGAAGAGGCAGCTCGAACTGCCGAAATTCCTCCTCGCGGTCCTCGCCGGGGAACGAAACGGAAAAGGCGGCGGCGCCCATGAGTAAACTGAAGGTCGCGTCGATCCTGTTCCTGTTCTCGACGTTCGTCCTGAAGTTCTCGAGCATGATCCGCGACCTCGTCATCGCCGGTTTGTTCGGCGACTCCTACGAGGCGGACGCCTACCTCGCCGCGATGACGATCCCGAATGCGTTCGTCCTGTTCCTGCTCACCGGCATGAAAGACGCCTTCCTGCCGAGCTACTATAAGTATTCGGCACTCGGCAGGGGAGAGGAGCACCTGACGAACATCGTCAAAGGGACGTTCTGGCTGACGCTCGGCGTCTCGATCCTCGGGGTGCTCCTCAGTTCGCCGATCGTCCGGCTGTTTTATCCGAACTTCGGCGAATTCGAACACGGCTTCGCGATCGCTTCCTGGACGGCGGCGATTTACTTCGCCTCGCTCATGATGGTCGGCGTCAACGCCGTGTTCGAAGGCTTCTTCGACGCCAAAAAGAAATTTTCATTCAGTGTGTTCTCGCAGACGAGCGTCGTCCTCATGACGATCGTCTTCGCGCTATTATTTCATAAACAGATCGGCATCATCGCCGTCCCGCTCGGCTATTTCGTCGGGACGATCCTGAGCCTGCTCATCAAGCTGATCTACCGCACGCCGAAGAAGTTCATCATCTGGAGCCAGAAGCTCGACCGCGAGGAAGTGTCCGCGTTCTACCACATCTTCTGGCCGGTCGGACTGACAATCGCCGTCGGTCAGATCAACCTGATGGTGAACACATTCTTCGCCGCGGACCTCGGTGAGGGGGTTGTCTCGAACCTGAACTATGCGTTCCGGCTCGTCAACATCCCCCAGGCGATATTCGGCGTCACGATCGCGACGATTGCCTTCCCGATCATCGCCGAAGCCCATACGAAAAAGAACCCCGGCCTGTTCAAGCGGGGACTCGAGAAAGGCTATCTGTACCTGCTCGTGTTCCTGACGCCGATGCTCGCCGGCATGTGGTACCTCATGCACGAACTGGTCGGAACGGTGTACGAGCGCGGCGCCTTCACGGCCAGCGCCACCGACCTGACCTCGTCCTACGCGGTGCTGTACATCGGTTCGGCGTTCTTCTACAGCATCCAGGCGGTCACCGCCAAAGGATTCTACACACTCGAAAAAGGGCACTACATGATGCGGATCGGGCTGATTTCGATCATCCTGAACATCGTCTCGAACTGGATCTTCTCGCAATTTTACGGGGCGCAGGGGATTGCGCTTTCCGCATCGATCGTCGCACTTTTGTACTGTGCCATCACGTTTACGACCCTGTGGAAGGAAGTCGGCGGCATGGACGGCTCGTACCTGCTCAAGAACACCGCCCAGATCATCGTCGGCGTCCTCGTCATGATGGCTTTCCTTTTCGGATTCGACCGGCTCGTGCCGGGGGCGGAAGACTGGCACCGGATGTTCCGGCTCGTCGTCCTCGGCGTCTCGGGCGCCGTCGTCTACTTTGCCGTCATGGCGCTGTTCCGCAACGAATTCGTGAAAGAGATGCTTGCCAAAGGAGGAACGCCATCATCCAAGCGATGATGAACCACTCATTATGAAAACAACGCTTAAAAATGGCGTCGCCGGACTCAACCGGATCGGCGCATTCTCGCCCTATTTCTTTTTGCCGTTCGTGCTCATCCTGTACTTTCTCGTCAGCACGTTCGACTTCCACCGGTTCGCCTACTTCAACATCTCCGTGTCGGTCTGGCCGGCGGTCATCGTATCGCTCATCGCTTACTATGTCGGCGTCTGGCTTGCGGACAAGCGGCTGTGGGTGTTCCCGAACTTCGGGTTCGGCTTCCTGAAAGGCAAGACCGTCTGGTTCATCTGGATCCTCACGATGATCGGCGCCATCGCCTATGCCGGAATGCTCGCTACCGGCCAGATCGGGCTCACCGACGAATCCGTCCGGCGCAACCTCGATCCGAAGCTGAACCTGCTCAGTCAGTTGCTTTGGTTCGGCGTCGTCCTGCTTCTTGCACTGAGGATCATGAAAGAAGACCAGCTGACGAAAAGAAAAGCCGTCGAATACGGTGCCGTCTATTTCGGCGCGATGGTGCTGTTCCTCCTCATGGGCTACCGCACGCCGATCGCCGTCATGATGTTCACCGGCGTCATTATCTTCCATTACATCATCCGTCGCATCAACCTGAGCTGGCTTCTCGGCGGAATGGTCGTCGTCGCGCTGTTCTTCTCGATCTTCGGCTTCATCCGCTTCATGTCGGAAGACCCCGATGAAGCATTCAACAGCCGGGAGCAGCCGGACGTCGAACTGTCCGACCAGCAGGAGAACAAGCTGAAGACCGACCAGGAAATCATGGAAGAGACCCCGGAGTGGATCCGCTCACTCAACGGTGAAATGGTCAACGGACATATTGTGTTGTCAAAAATCATGGAATACACGCAAGAGGAAGGCTATCTGAAAGGACAGCTCATCGCCGGCACATTTGGTAGCATCCTTCCGGGCAATCAAGTCTTCCCGCGCGTGAAAGTGACTGAAGTCGTCAACTCACTCAGCGTTGAGGGCGGCCGCTACATTACCCGCCCGAACCGGACCACGACGCCGACCTACATCGGCCAACTATTCCTAGACGGCGGATACTTGCTCGTCGCAATCGGCTTCTTCCTGTTCGGTGCGATCATTTCGATGCTGTACAACCAGATGAAGCGGGCCGGAGTGCGCAGCTACCAAACCGTTGCCTACGCATTCGTCATGACGATCTTCACCGTCTCTCTTCATACAGGACTGCTCGACATCATTTTCTTCCTCATGATCGGCTTCGTCATCCTGACCGCGGCGATCGAACTGGACAGAAGTCAAAAGAAAAGCTTGAAAACTTTGTGAGCAACCGTTATGCTATAGGGGCACATAGAATAGTTCCTCGTTACTTTATATTCGGGTCATAAGAAAACGGGCCGGCGTCATATACTGATGCCGGCCCGTTTTTTTGCTTTCTTATTATTAATTAAGGGGAGAAGGGGAAGTCCCGGAAAGTAGATTGCTAACCAGGGCCGTAATGCCCACGAATGAAGAGGGGTACGGTAAGAAGGAGAGAATCTTACACCAAACGACCCTCATGCCATCCAATGCCTGTAAAATACGATCGGTTGTGATACTATTCTGCTTTCTTTTGCAAAAAACGCGTAATTGAAATGAAATCATTAGGAAATCCGTTGACATGTCTTTGTAATACTCTATAATAAGCAGTGAACGTTCTATCAGACTCGTTTTCTATGTGCGTCGGTAGAACGGGGCAATCACCTTTTTCAAACACTAAGGAGGAACATATTCTATGGCAATGAAGACCAAGTCTTATAGCAAGTTCATGACTGGCGCGGTTACAGCAGCAATGGTCGCTTCCGCAGTTGCACCAGTAGCAGCAGCAGGACAAGACAAGGACGTAGCAGCAGAAGCTAACTCCTCGTTCACTGACATCGGGCCATCGAGCTCCCACTTTGTCAACGTACAAGAAGCTCGCGAACTCGGATTCCTCTCCGGTTATGACGACGGCACATTCAAGCCGAACAAAATCCTCAATCGTGGCGATGTTACGAAAATGCTTGGGAAATACGTTGTAGCTACAAGCGGAAAGACTCTTTCTGAGTATGTGAAAGACAACAAAATCGCAGATGTTCCAAACTTCACTGACGTTCCAAACGATGCTCGTGACAAAGAACTTGTAACATACTCAAAGATTGTAAAAGAAGCTGGCATTTTCGAAGGTTCGAACAACAACCTCATGGCTACAAAAGAAATGAACCGCGACCAAATCGCAGTTGTTCTCGTTCGTGCATTTGACCTGAAAGAAAAAGCAGGCGACACCAAAGTAATCGATGGCAAAGGTTCCGCTTACGAGAAAGAGATCGCAATCCTTCTCGAAAACGGTGTATCTGACGCCAATCCTTACAAGCCATTCAACAAGACAAGCCGTGCACAATTTGCATCGTTCCTCGTCCGTGCATACAAAGTATCAATGGGTATGGATCCATCCCTGCCGCTTTCTCCAATCGCGTCTGTGGATGCAGTCAACGATATTACAATCAAAGTTGGCGAAACTCCAAACCTTCCAACACGTGTTGGCGTTACGCTTGAAAATGGCAAAAAGTCTACAGCTCTTGTAAAATGGGATACTAAAAACCTTGATAACACAAAAGTTGGGACTTACAAGTTGACAGGTGACGTAGCAGGAACAGACATTGATGCTACAGTTAATGTAATTGTTCAACAAGCATCTGTTGACAGCGGTATTTCTGACGTTAAGGCTATTAATCCCAACACAGTTGAAGTGACTTTCAGCAAAGCGCTTGATAAAGACTTTATTCGTGAAGCTGAACAAAATGGCGGCTACTTTGCTACCTACAAATTCGGCGATACAGTGAGAAGCACAAATGCAGTTCAATCTGCACAAGTTAACTTTTCTGCTGACGGAAAGACTGCTGAAGTTGTAATGAAACGTGATTTCGAGCCGGGCGAGCGGTACTATGTTTCCCTCCTTGATGGTTCGAATATGAGCGTTGCAAAAGAACTTCATACATTCGGTCCAGTAATTCTTCGCGAAGCATCGACTACACCTGATTACAGCGTGAGTGCAGTTTCTGATAAAGTATACATCGAATTTTCAGAAAAAATGACTGATGCTGCTCTGGCAGCAACAAACTTCGAGGTTTACGACAATGCAGGTCAACTTTTGGGAACACTTGATCAGTATACAAATGGCAACAGTGCAGTTGCTTCGGAATGGACAAATGCAATTACTAAAAACCGCGCGGTCTTTACACTAAGCCCTGATGCGACTAAGAAGCTCCTTGCTGGTCAAACATATCAAATCCGAGTGAAGACAAACGTTCCAACAGCTTCCGGAAAGTATCTCAATAAGGATACAAAAGTTGCGACTGTAACTACCCCAACTGTTGCTGAAGCAACTCCTAAGGCGACAATGGCTCGTGTAACAGGAACTAAGAATATTGTTCTTGTATTTGATAAAGATGTTTCTAAACAGAATCTCGATGATCTTGCAAGCCTTGTTACCGTTACAACTTCGACTGGCAAAACTGTAGAAACTGCTAAAATGACAGCAGACCAAGCAGTGGAAGCAAACGAGGTTACACTGACTCTTCCAGAAGCTAATCTCGATCAAGCTTTGACATACAACGTGGGCATTCCTGCCAACCTTGTTAAAAACGCTGTTTTCCCTAACGCTACAAACCAGGCAACGACTGGGGTCAAAGCTACAGCACAAGACAATGTCCAAGTTAAATCAATGACTGCTAGTCTTCAAGTTGATGCAAAAGACCGTGAGTCTGCTGATCTTGTTCTGACATTTGATCAGCGTCCAACACTGGAAAGCCTTCAAAAGGCCCTTGCGGATGGTACGCTCAGAATTCGTGAAGGTGCTACAACATATCAACCAAAAGCTGGTGCTACCTTCAATGTGAAATATGTAGGTAGTGATGCAACTGGAAAAACAGTTGTTATCGAAGGGGTTAACAATAAGTTTGCTGCAGGCTCAACTGATTTCGATTTCGTTCCTACAAAAGGATCGAACTACACTATCATTGCTCTTCCTGGGGCAGTAGCAGTTGATGCGTTTGGAACAACGCCAAAACTGACTAACCAATCTGCACTTACCGCTACAGCAACTGGAGTATCGGTTTCAGCTCCGATGGTTGATGGCGTCACACTCGACTCTGCCGAGAAAATTACTGTAGAATTTGCAGAAGATCTTGATCCGACAATTGATCTTAGCAAGATTAGTGTCCAAGGATTTGTTGCTGATCGGAATGGTTTCTATTCTGCTCAGACGAATCTTAAAGGAAGCCGCGATCTTAAAGCGACTGTCAGCGGAAATACACTGACCATTACACCAGCACAGAACGATATTAAATTCGTAACAAGTGCAATTGATAATATTGTATCTTTCGATCAAAATGCGTTGGTGGCAAAAGAATCCCAAGTCGCAATTGGTGGTACAGGTGTTGTAGCTGATGATGTTGAAGACAACGCAGCACCTATTATTCTTAGTGCTCAGGCGTGGGGTAATAATACGGATGTACTTCTGACTTACAGCGAAGGCGTATTTACAGAAGGAGATGTAGCTCCGTTGTTCCGTACAGGAGGCACAGTAGCTAATTCTTCTGTGGGCGAAACTGCACAGCCTATTAATCAAACGCCTCATAACATGCTTGTTCTCCGTTTTGAAAAGCCGTTTGCAGGTAGCATTGTCAACGATCTATACGGTGCTACGGTAGATTACCGTCCAGGAACAACAACGTATGTCCGTGATGAAGTAGGGAACAAATCTTCTGCTCAAACTATCCAAGGGATTCAGAAGTCCATGGTTCAACCACAATAATTGAAACTGAAGGGATGAAGAGTGAGTTTACTCTTCATCCCTCTTTTTAATGACTCTGCGCACTTTTTTTGAAAAGAGAATCATCCTTTCATATACTCAAATGGCGTTAGCGATGAAATGCTTGACAATTATTAATTCAAAATCACTAAGAAGGGAAACTAAATTGACTTACGTTAAATATCTTCAGTAGAAATAATTCCTTGACATAGAAACCTTCACACTAATGTTTTACTCAGTATATCTGTGGTAAACAAAGTTGAAGGGATTACCATTACCCTTTCTATCATAAGATTCAGGAGGTCATTTCTTGAAAACAAACAGGCACAACAAATTAGCAGTAGCAACAGCAACAACGGCAATGGTGGCCTCGGCGGTTGTTCCGGTGGCGGCAGCGCCTGCAGATAACTCGGATTCACCGTTTACAGATGTGCCGAAGACGAGTTCCCACTTTGATAACATCGTACGTGCAAATGAACTTGGCATTATGACCGGTTACGACGATAAATCATTTAAGCCTAATAAGCTGTTGAACCGCGGAGATGTGACAAAGGCTTTAGGGAAGTTTGTTGTAGCACAAAGTGGCATGACACGTGATGAGTATGTGAAATCAAAAAACATTAATGCAGTTGAGAATTTCACCGATGTTCCCGACAACTCACGTGACCCGGAACTCGTTGTCTATTCGAAAATCGTCAAGGAAGCTAAAATTTTCGAGGGATCGAATAATAATCTGATGGCCACTCGACTGATTAAGCGCGACCAAATGGCAGAAGTGCTTGTACGGGCATTTGGTTTTGAAGACAAAGAGGGTGATACGGTCATCAAAGATGCGGGTGACTCAGCGTATGCCAAGTCGATTGAGATTTTGTATGAGAACGGCATCACTGACCAAAACCCATACCGTCCGCTTTCTTCGACAAGCCGTGCGCAATTTGCGACATTCCTCGTTCGTTCTTATGATGCGACCGTAGATGAAACGGTTGAAGTGACTTCTGTCGAGGGTTCGGACAGTGCAGTTGACCGGACAGCCGAACAAGCCCAGTTCGCTGCTTTTACGGTGAACGGCGGTAAAAAGATGTCCCCTGAGCAACTGAAAGAGGCAGGGTATGAAATTGAATTTCTTTCCACGTCCCCTGGAATCTTTAAGGATAAAGAAACCGGAGAACTGGATCAGGAAAAACTCGAAACTGCGCCAAACAAGATTGTGTATCAGGTGAAAATCACAAAAGGCGATCAAACCTTCACTTCGGCGGATGCAACCCTTACTTTGCAAGATTTCAAGACAACCGTTGCTTCGCTTGATCAATATGAATTGCTGATGGAACAAAACAAAGTTGCCAACAATACGCTTGTTTCCAACGAGAGTGCGAAAATCACCAATATCAAAGGGAAATCCAAATCAGGTGAAGAGCTAACTGTGACTGAAGGCTTGACTTATTCCTCTTCTGATAATGGCGTTGTTCTTGTCGGGAAGGATGGTACGGTTCAACCTGTGAAAGCAGGAAAAGCGACTATCACAGTAACTCACAAAGATTCCGGTGCCACGTTAGATGTGCCAATCACTGTATCTGCGGAAGCAAGAGCCGCTGGGAATGCTGCTGCTGAAATCAAGAATCTTGGTCTCATCGCCGGGCAGACGCGCAGTTTTAATTTTGACGTCACTGACCAATACGGGATGCCTTTCGCAGGCTTCACTCAAAATGACACCGAGATCAAAAATTCAGACGGTCAAGTGATCGGCAGTGTTTCCGTTGAAGAAGGAAAAGAAAAGGGAAGCTACGTGGCGACGGTTACGGCTAAAAACAATGCTGGTTCCGGGACGATTCAAATTAAAGCAACCGACAAGAATCTCCTCAGCATTCCGTTAACGGTCGGGACAGACCGCGATGTGGCAAGCCGTAAGCTTGAACTGGCTGACGGACAATCAGATGCCAACCTGGATCTGAGCCCCGTTCAAAAAGACCAGAGCCTGACACTTGCGTTCAATGAATACAATAAGGACGGCCTCTACATTGGTCAGTCTCAAGAAGTTGGGCAAAACGGTAAATACCAGGCGAAATCCAACAATGACAATGTTGAAGTAAGCTACCAAGGAAATGACATTGTGGTGACCGCTAAAAAAGCGGGTAAAGCTACAATTACCATTTATCAAGGTGATGTGCCTCGTGAAAACTTTGCTGTGACAGTTGAAGATACGACGCCATCCATCCAGTCGGTCAACTTTAAGACAGACATAATCACGAAAACACCTGTTATGCTTTCTGATCTTCTCAGTACAGAAGGTGTCATTCTTTCTTCCGATGCGGATGTATCGGTCGCCATGATCAATGAAAAGCCAACTATATATGTGGATGTAGATGGTACTGAGGCTGCCGGATATACAGAAGGCGATCTCATTCTGGGAACCGTTGAAGCTGTTTCTGCAGACTCAGGATTGGCAGATCTTAAGTTCGTAGAGAATGCCGAAGGTGACATTGAATTAACGGGCCTCAAAGATGGGGATGAAGGAACATTTGCTATCCGTGTTATGAACGGTACGAATGTTCTTGGCAGCCAGACAGTGACCGTTGATCTTAAAAATGAGGATACCACCCCAGCAAGCTAATTCCATCAAACAAAAGTTTTGTGCTAGGAGCGTTTCCGCTCCTGGTCTTTTTTCTGTCTATCTGTGACCAAAGAACCGTTTATTCCATAGTGTCCGAAATCTATTGTTTTTATCCGTCTTTCGCCTCATGATAGAGAAGTACCAGTCTATTTTTAGAAAACTATATTAAAAGGAGAGTAGATGAATGAACTCTATGAAGTGGCGAAGGCCGTTGAACGGTCTGCTGTCTGCCGGGCTGGCCATCAGTCTGTTCCTGCCTGCCATACCGGCTCCTGTGCAAGCGGTGTCTGCTGCCTCAGACCTGCTGATTTCAGAATATGTCGAGGGCAGCAGCTTTAACAAGGCCGTCGAGCTGTACAACGGGACGGGGAAGGACGTGGATCTCGGCGCCTATACGCTGGAGCTGTATGCAAACGGTTCCAAGACGCCGACCGGCAAACAGCAGCTGTCCGGAACTTTGAAAACTGGAGAAACGTATGTGCTTGCGCATAATCAGTCGGTTGCGGAACTGGCAGAAAAAGCGGATGTGCTGAATCAGTCGGCGATCAACTTCAACGGCGATGATGCGCTCGTCCTCCGCAAAAATGGGGAAGTGGTGGATTCGTTCGGACAAGTCGGGGCACGAGAGAATTTCGGGACTGACGTGACGCTCGTGCGAAAATCGAATATCACATCCGGTGACACGGTGATTGATGATTCGTTCGACCGGAATACGGAGTGGAATTCGTTCCCGAAAGACGACTTCTCTAATCTCGGCTGGCATGAGATGGACGGCTCCGGGGAACCGGGTACACCTGAAACCCCGATCGAAACGATTTCTATCGGTGAAGCACGCACGCTTCCTGTCGGTGAAACAGTGACGATCAAAGGAATTGTGGCAGCGAACTTAAAGAACACGATTTCCGTGCAGGATGAGACCGGGGGGATTGCGGTCCGTCCAACGTCCCTTGGACTGAAGGTCGGGGAGGAAGTGACGCTCACCGGCAAGCTGGCGGATTATCGCGGTCTGCTTCAGCTGGACGGGGCGAAAGTGGAGAAGCGCACTGATTCGGAAGCACCTTCTGCTGCTGTTGTAAAAGGCAGTGAGATCGGCGAGGAGCTGGAATCCCGGCTGGTCACGGTCGAAGGAGTGGAACTGATTTCTTCGGTCACGGGCAGCGGCTGGGCGAATTTTGGGGCGACGGACGGCACCGGCAACTTTGTCGTGCGCGACGAGCAGATGCAGCTCGGATTGTCCGAAGGGATGACGTATGAGTCGATCACCGGCATCGTCCAGCAGTTTGACGATGAATACCAGGTGATTCCTCGCAGGGCGGAGGATATCGTCATCGACTCTTCGGTCCTCCAGCCGGCGATCGCCGAGCCGGGGAGCGGAACGTACGTCGGTGAGCAGAGAGTGACGCTTTCGACGACTACGAAAGATGCCGACATCCTTTACACGGTGGACAACTCGGATCCGAAAACAAACGGAATCCTGTATGAAGGTCCGATTGTCGTCAAAGAAAGTACAGTGCTGAAGACAGTTGTCCGCAATGCGGACGGAGAATTCGGGGACATCACGGCATACGACTACCAGATCACGGATGCCCTAAGAATCCATGACATCCAGGGAGCCGACCACTTCAGTCCTTATGAAGGGCAGGTTGTAGAAGGCGTCGAGGGGATCGTGACGTATCATTATGAGCTGAACGGCTCCCACTATTATCATATCCAGACGC
This sequence comes from Bhargavaea ullalensis, assembly GCF_042432615.1. Lineage (NCBI taxonomy): Bacteria > Bacillati > Bacillota > Bacilli > Caryophanales > Caryophanaceae > Bhargavaea > Bhargavaea ullalensis. The sequence continues at coordinate 37,189 of NZ_JBHLWY010000030.1, read as the reverse complement.
CGGACGACGAAGCGGATGATGATCCGCGGACGTCGGAAGCGGTAACGCTGTACGCCGGCCGGAACGACTGGTCTCTTCAGATCGGAGACCTCGTCTCGGTGAAGGGACAGGTAAGCGAGTATGCAATCGACGGTTATGCAGACCGTGCAGACACGGATCTGCCGGTGACGCAGATTAATGTCCGCGATGACCGCGGAGGGGACGTCAAGATCCTCGAGCGGGGCGTCGAGCTGCCGCTTCCGATCGTCATCGATGAAAGCAACCTCCCGACGGAACACGTCGACAGCGACAACCTGACTGTGTTCAATCCGGACGTCGATGCAATCGACTTCTGGGAGAGCCTCGAAGGGATGCGCGTGTCGGTTGGCACCGTTCGGGCGGTCGGTCCGCAGGAGCACGGGGACATCGTGACGGTTCTTGAAAGCTGGCCGGCGGAGACGATCCACGGCGGCATCCTGTACAAGGAAGGCGACCAGAACCCGGAGCGCATCCAGTTCCGCATGGAGCCGAACGGGGCTGCGCGTGACTTTGAAGTCGCAACGGGCGACAAGTTCGAAGGCCCGATTGAGGGAGTCGTCGGCTATTCGTTCCAGAACTATAAGATTTTTGCGTCTCTTGAGGACATGCAGGAAGCCCACGTGAAGGGCGAAGCGCGTCCGGAGACGACGACGATCAAGAAGGACGAGGACAAGCTGACGATCGCGTCGTACAACCTCGAGAACTTCTCGAACAATAAAAAGACGACATCCGATGACAAGGCGCGCAAGCTCGCACGCGCGTTCGCGGTCGACATGCAGAACCCGGACATTGTCGGCGTGACGGAAGTCCAGGACAACAACGGCCCGGACGCCGGTGACTCGGATGCATCCCAGTCATATCAGCGCCTGATCGATGCAATCGCCGAAGCCGGCGGTGTTCGCTATGAATATGTGAACATCAATCCGGTGAACAACGAAGACGGCGGCCAGCCGAATGCGAACATCCGCGTCGGTTTCCTCTACAATCCGCAGCGCGTGTCGCTCACCGAGGGAATCCCGCACGGGGACGCGACAACCGCGGTCGGCTATGAAAACGGCAAGCTGACGCTGAACCCCGGCCGCATTTCGCCTCAAGACCCGGCATTTGAAAGCAGCCGGAAGCCGCTTGCGGCCCAGTTCGACTTCCAGGGCGAGAGCGTCGTCGTGATTGCGAACCACTGGAACTCCAAGAGCGGAGACACGCCGATCTTCGGCAAAATCCAGCCGCCTGTGCTCAAGAGTGAAAAGCAACGTCTGGAAATCGCCAAGCTCGTCCGAGATTTCACGGAAGAAGTGAAGGCCGACAATCCGGACGCGAACATCGTTTCGGTCGGCGACTACAATGACTACCAGTTCTCCGCACCGCTTCGCCTGTTTGAAGGCGAGCACATGACAAACATGATCAACCGCGTGGACGCGCCGGACCGGTACACGTATGTGTACCAAGGCAACTCCCAGGTGCTTGACCATATTGTCGTATCGAACAACCTTGTCGATGACACGGAAATCGACATCCTGCACGTGAACGCCGACTTCACCGACATGGCCGGCCGCGCAAGCGACCATGACCCGCTCATGGTGCAGGTCGACCTCGTGAAGGGGCAGAAATTCGAACCGATCAAGGCGGAAGACCACTTTGTCTTCGACAAGCCGGGCAAGAAGAAAGAAACGATCGGCAAGCAAAGCGTATCGGTCACGATGGGGGCCAATGCCCATTTCCCTGACGGCCTCCACCTGAACGGCCGGTACGCGGAACTGCACGGCGAAGGCTTCAAGAACCAGGTCGTCTACGTAAAGCCAAAGCAGGACGGCACCATCATCGACGCGAAAGGCACCGAAGTGAAGGAACTGGTGATAGAAGGAGCCAAGCCGATCCAAGTGCGCGGCGGGGAGAACATCCGGAAAATCACATTTGAAAAGAAGGCTTCCAAGGAATACTTGACGCTTTATGACTCGAAAGGCCGGATCATCGGCCTTCCGGGGGAGCGCAATTTTGCACCTGTCGTGAGTGCGCCGATCCCGGATCAGAAAGTGACGGCAGGGGAAACGGTCACCGTCGACCTGTCCGGTCATTTCCGCGATCCGGACGGGGACAAGCTCACTTACTCGGCGACGAAAGGGACGGTCAATGGATCGGTCCTGACGCTCAGCCTTGATGAAGGCACCCACATTGTCGGCGTGACGGCAAGAGACGGCAAGGCATCTGTCACAACCCGATTCACCTTGACGGTGGAAGCGGCCGACCAGCCGGAAGAGCCGGAGGAGCCGGGTGAAGGAGACGGCTACTACGCGGATGCAGAAGGGCTTCAGGGCGATGCACTGAAGGACGCACTCCACGACATCATCTCCGAGCAGTATGTCCTGTCGTACGGGGACGTCTGGGATGCCCTCAAAGAGACTGATGAAGACCCGGCCAATCCGGACAACGTCATTCTCCTTTATTCGCAGGAATCCCGTTCGAAGGACCGAAACGGTGGGAACGTCGGCGACTGGAACCGCGAGCACGTCTGGGCGAAGTCCCACGGCAACTTCGGCACGTCCAACGGCCCGGGCACCGACATCCATCACCTCCGGCCGACCGATGTCCAGGTGAACAGTTCCCGCGGCAACCTCGACTTCGATGAAGGCGGCAGCCCGGTGAAAGGCTGCGACGGCTGCTTCAAGACGGCGAACTCCTTCGAACCGCCAGATGAAGTGAAAGGCGACGTGGCCCGCATGCTGTTTTACATGGCGACCCGCTACGGCGAAGACGACCGGGTCGACCTGGAACTGAACGAAAAACTCGGAAACGGAACCGCGCCGTATCACGGCAAACTGTCGACCCTGCTGAAATGGCACGAGCAGGATCCGGTGAGCGAATTCGAGCAGAACCGCAACGAAAAGATCTTCAGTGTTCAAGGCAATCGCAATCCGTTCATCGACCATCCGGAATGGGTGGAATCGGTCTTCGGGAGCGGAGCGGCGGGCGGCCTCCAGAAGGCATCCTGAATGAGAAGCACCGGGAGGGCATTTGCTCTTCCGGTGTTTTCTGGTTGTTTCACAGCTTATTTTCCGTGTCTCTTGAATTTTTACGGCCGGAGGCCTGAATACACGCTATAATAGATTGAAAGGAAGGGGGCGTGTGATGATGAAAAGGTGGTTGGCTGGAGCGGGGGCCTTACTCTTTCTTGCAGGTTCCCTGATTCTTTTTCCGGGCGGAGAAGCTGAAGGGGACGTGCAGATGAACACCATGCTGTATGCAGATGTGCCGATCGATAGCAGTCATTTTCAAAACATCATGGAGGCACGCACGCTGGGCCTCATGACGGGCTATCCTGAGAACCGATTCGGTCCTTCCGTCAAGCTGAACCGGGCGAACGTCGTGAAGGCGTTCGGCAAGTATATCGAGCAGACCACGGGCAAGAAGGTGTCTGAGTATGATCTGTCCGGCGTCGAACCGTTTTCGGATGTGCCGCCTGATTCGCGTGATCAGGAACTCTATCAATACTCTCTTCTCGTAAAGAAGGAAGGAATCTTTCAGGGGTCGAAAAACCGTCTGATGCCCGCTGAATTCATTTCACGCCGCCAGATGGCGATGGTGCTCGTGCGTGCTTTTGACCTGCCGGATCTGCCGGATGTCAAATCCAAAGTAACCGACCTGAGTCCCGAATTTGGCGAGGAGGATCGGCGGGCGATCCATATCTTGTCGAAACACCGCATTACATCAGTGAGTGAGTTCCGGCCGAGGGAGACGACGAGCCGCGGGCAGTTCGCCTCCTTCCTTGTAGCTTCCTACCATGCGGTCCACGATGAATATCCGCCGCCGGAAGTGATCGGTGTTGAAGTGAGCGAGTAGGTATTTAGCACCTGTTTGTAGTTTGTCGTGTACAAGATGAGACAAAAACATCCAACATTCGAACTGATTCTATCAAAATTCCCTGAAATTTGTTGAATGAATAGTTTCACAATGATAAACTACACATGAATTTCTATTTATGCGCAACAACTGGTTCCACCCTTATTAAATGGATGGAGGTTTTAGAATGAACAAATCAACCAATGCAAAAAAGAAAGTGATCGGGGCGGCCCTGACCGTTTCACTCGCGGCCGGCACTCTGTTTACGGCGACTCCGCTTCAGACAACTGCCCATGCGGCAGTTCAGCAAAACCAGACTTTCAAAGATCTGGACCCTAAAGGCGATGACTATGCGAGCATCCTGGCGCTTGCGGCGGAAGGCATCATCGTCGGATATCCGGATGGCACGTTCAAGCCGGGTAAGCCGATCACACGCCAGCAAGCTGCGAAAATTATTGCAGGCTCACTCGGCCTTGACACGAAAAACGTGCCGGATCCCGGTTACACGGATCTGGATAAAAAGAGTGAGTACTACGGTCCGATCGCAGCCCTTACAAAAGCGGGCATTGTCGGCGGCTCCGTCGTGAACGGCAAAAAAGTATTTAAACCGGCAAACACACTTTCCCGGGCTCAAATGTCCCAGATCATTGCACTTGCCTATGAACTTCCGACAGACAAGCCGTACACAGCTCCATTCAAAGATGTAACAGCGAATGAATGGCATGCCAAGTTTGTACAGGCAATCTATGATGCAAAAGTGACGCAAGGTCAGCGCCCGGGCATTTACGGCGAAAATAACCCGGTCACACGCGGACAGATGGCCTTGTTCATCGACCGTGCCAAGATCCAGGATGAAGGACGCCGTGATGCGGTTACCGAAGGCCGCGAAAAGCTCTTCCGTGCGTTGGAAGACGATCTCTTCCAGGACACGAATGGCGAAGCGAGCCTTGTGACTTCCTTTGACAGAAAGAGCGGCGCTTACACGATTAAAGTGAACAGCATCGACGGAGCATTCGCCGACATTCAAAACACCGGCTTCTTCTCCGATAAAATGCCGCGACTTGGCGTGACATCCATCAAAATTGGCGACAACGCAGCAGTGGACATCACGAAAGATATGGCGGCAGCCAAAGAAATCCTGATCAAGCAGGCGTTCAGTGAACTGAAGGCGGACGGAAAGGGTGCCAGAGTGACTGACTTGCCGGTGAACCTGAAAGTACAAAGCGGCGGCTATGAGTTTGAGCAACCGTTCAAACTGAATGTTTCCACTGAAACACCGATGGGTTCATTCGAATAAGATTTGAAACTCATGCAGCCCCGGGATTCCGGGGCTGTTTACGTTTTCCGATAGAAAAAAGTTCCTGGCAGACGTTTCGACATTCTTTTTTCTGTGATACGATGAACCTGAATCTACCAACCTATCTTTGGAATAAGGAGTTGAAAGAGTGGGTAAGAAGTTGAAGCATTCCGCAGCCTGGTTGCTGGTCGCCTCGATTATATTCATGGCAGCCATTCCTGCATCCGCAGCAGCAGACGACGTCACCGGCCACTGGGCAGAAAAGGACATGCGTTTCCTCATTGACCGGGGAGTCCTGCAGGGGGATGACACGGGTTATCACCCGAACAAAGTCATCACCCGAGGACAGTTTGCTGTGCTGCTCGCCCGTGCGTTGAAGCTGGAGCAAGCGCCGGGGGATATTACATTCACCGATGTGGACAATCGAAGCGGCTATCTGGCAGAGCTGCTCGCAGCGGCAAATGCCGGAATCATCGACGGATACCCGGACGGAACTTTCCGGCCGAGTGACAAGATCAAACGCCAGCACATGGCCGTCATGATGAAGCGTGCGATGGACTATCTCAAGCTGGAGGGAAAAAGTCCTGGCTACAAGTTCACCGACGAAAGAGAGATGCTGCCCTCCTACCGCTCAATGGTCTATGATCTTGCCGGGGCCGGGATCTTCACCGGTTCCAAGCAACCGGATGGAAGCTATCTGTTCCGCCCGATGAATGAAGCACACCGTTGGGAGGCGGCGACCGTCATCACACGGCTCATTAAGTTGGCGGAGAAGATTGAGGATGAGGAAGTTCCATCGCCGTCACCTTCCCCGCAAATGGACTACGCTACGGCAGTCGTTGACTCGAAGGGAAATTACACGACTCTCCGCAAGTTCAAATCATTCGATGAAGCGGCCAAGGCGTTGGCAAGCGGCCAAGTCGTTCTATACAAGAGCTCGATCGTCAAGATGCAGAGCGGAGTGGTCATCACCAAGCCGGCGCTTACGGGTTCCACGCTCACAAACGTTTACGAAAAGCCTGATTTCAAGACGGCATTTACTTACGTGACGAGCGACTCGGAGCTGGAATACCTTGAGTCCAATTCACAGTATGTGAAAGTCCGGCTTTCCGGAAAAGATGGCTATATCAAACATGAAAATGCAGACTTGAAAACCTGGAACATGTTGAAGGGCCGGTCGTACTACACTGCCGACGGTGCAGGCAACCTGGTCCACTATATCTTCTCCAACCGGACCGGCGGCTACCTGTCTTATCCGACTGGCAAAGCACCTGACGGCATGACACCGGGCACCAAGTATACGTCATGGGATCAGATTCATTTCGCAGATGCAAACGGCAAGCCGGCACTGACGAATTATAACTATTATCAGTTCCTGCCTGCACGCACGAAAACCGTCTACTCGGCGGAGGACATCGACGCCTATGTCATGAAAAAGTTAAAGGCGCTGGAAGAAACGAAAAATGCCGCTTACACAGATGCTTCCAAGAAAAGCAAACTGATCGGCATTGGCAAGGTTTTGAAGAATGCCGAAGAAGAAAAAGGGATCAACGCCCTCATGATCCTGGCGCTCGCCCAGCATGAAAGCAACTACGGGATGAGCGACAAGGCCCAGCTTTACAATAACCTGTTTGGCCTGGCCGTGTATGATGATCTGGATAAAAACCATACGTTCCATAAGTACAAGTCGATTGAGGAAAATGTGAATACACTCGCCGACCAGTATTGGAATAAGAATTACATTCCGCCGACCGGCTCTTATGCCAACGGATCGGCATTCGGCACGAAGGCTGTCGGGTTCAATGTGAAGTATGCTTCGGATCCTTACTGGGGCGCGAAGGCGGCAGGACATGCCTACCGGGCCGACAAGGAAATGGGCGGACGCGACTACGGCCGTTACACGCTCGGGGTGACGAAAGCGGACGACCTGAAAGCCAGAACTTCTCCGGAAGTCGGCAATAATATCCTCTTCTCGTATAAGAGGGCGGGCATGCCGGTCGTCATCATCGGATCCAACTACAATGAAGCAGAAAAACGCACTTGGCAGAACGTCCTATCAGACGACAATGGCCGCTATTCGGTTCATTTGGCAGGAGAATATGTGGATATCATTCACCAGCCATGAGTAAAAAAGAAGAGGCGAGATTGCATCCGCTTATTGGGTTGCAATCTCGTTTTTTATCTCCCTCTTCATTAGAAGTTGTTTGAGCGGAAGAGGCTCGCGGACCGCCGGCGGAAAGCAAGCCTCCGCAACGGAAATCAACTTCACGTCTCAAGGATTGTAAAAAGAGCAAACCGTTATTGGTGTTACTCTTGATTAAATTCTTGGATTCTATCCCGGCGGTGTCTTTTCATATTCAGCAGGGTTTAAGACTTACAGGGCAGGTGCTCCCCGATAATTCCCAACTCTGTTTGATTGCCTATCACCAATAAGGTATGATAGCGGTAGGCAATTTTGGAGGTTTATCTACATGAATCAAAATCAGCTCGAAAACCTGAAAGTGTTGATCATCGTACCGGCTTACAATGAAGAAGAGGCGATCGGGCTGACCATCGAAGGTCTGCTCAGGCTTCGCAGCCAGATGCCGGGGCTCGATATTTGCGTGGTCAATGACGGATCCAAGGACCATACGGCCGACATTGTGCGACAGTATTCGGAAGTGGTTCTGCTGGATTTGCCGAATAATCTCGGCATCGGCGGAGCCGTACAGACGGGCTACAAGTACGCGGATTACAACGGCTATGATATTGCCGTTCAGTTTGATGCGGACGGCCAGCACAGCGCCAAGGAACTGGAGACAATCATCTCTCCGGTCGCAGAGGGAATGTGCGACATGTGCATCGGCTCCCGTTTTGTGGAGAAAACGGATTACTCGGGCAGCCCCTTCCGCCGGATGGGAATCTTCTATTTTGAACGGCTGATCCGGGCCATGTCCGGCCAGCGCATCACTGATCCGACATCCGGCTTCCGGGCAGTCAACCGTGATGTGATCCTTCTGTTCTCAGAAGCGTATCCGAGTGATTATCCTGAGCCGGAAGTGATCATTTATCTTCGCCGGAAGAAAAAAAGAATCGAAGAACGAGCAGTCCAGATGCATTCCCGCCAGGGCGGCGAATCATCGATCACTCCGTTCAAATCGATGTATTACATGGCGAAGGTAACACTGTCCATCGTCATGCAGCGCCTTGTCGGCGGGAGGGCGTGACATGGACATCAGTATTTTCTCGTTCATTCTTGTCATCATCCTGTTTTTGATTGTGATTGAGTCTGTCCGCAGGGGAATTCTTGAGACGAAGTATTCGCTTCTCTGGATCATCACTTGCCTGTTCATGGGATTCTTCAGCATCAGCGAGACGTTCATCAACCGTCTCGGCAGGCTGCTCGGCGTCTTTTATCCGCCGTCGCTCCTGTTCCTGTTCGGTCTCTTGTTTGTGATCATCCTCGTGTTTGACCTGACCCGGAGGATTTCCAAGCTGAACAAGGCAATGGTCAACCTGACCCAGGAATACTCGATCCTGAAGAAAAAACTAGAAGAGAAGGAATAATTCAATGGTTTATCTCGTTTTAGTCGCGAACATCCTGCTCCTCGTCACGGGGCAGGTGCTCTGGAAGCTGGCGGTGTCAAACATCGATGCATGGAGCCTGCAGGCCGCCGTGCGTCTTGTTCTGTCGCCGCTCTTTATCGGCGGGGCCTCGCTTTATGTGATTGCCACCGGCCTTTGGCTCTACGTGCTCAGCAAGCTTCCGCTAAGTGTCGCATATCCAAGTCAGAGCATCAGCTACATTCTTGCCGCGATTATCGCCATCCTGGCGTTTCGCGAAACTGTCCAGCCTACCCAGTGGGTCGGCATGGCGGTCATCATCTTCGGCGTCTATCTGGTCGCCAAATAAATAGGAGACGGATCCATGTCCAAATTGAACAAGCTTGGCCCGTTTTTCAAACGGCATTTCATCATCACTGTGCTTTTGGTGATCTATGCCGGCGTGAATTTATTTTTCCTTTACACACACCCGGGATCGATCTATAACAGTCCCGGAACATTCGGAGAAGAAATTTCCACATACGGCTCCCGTGACGCTGCCCTCTACTCCAAGATGGCCTGGCAGCTGATCGATGACGGGGTTTACGGCTATGAATACAGCCCCAATGCAGCCGGCAAGCCGAATGCTTACGTTACATACGGGCAGCCGTTTTATCTGGCGGCTATCTTTAAAACAGCGGAAGTGCTCAATACCAACCATCTGATGCTTTACAGGCTCGCCAACATGTTTCTGAATTTAGGGATTGTCGTTCTCATTTATGCAATTGCGTGGAGTCTGTTCCGAAACCGGTGGATTTCGAATATCGCATCGATTCTTTACATGACTCATATCGCTCCGCTTCATTACTTCAGAGCAGCGCTCACAGAGATTCCGAGCATATTCCTTCTGCTTCTGTCGATTTACATCTTTATCATCGCCATCAGAACGAAAGATATCAAGTGGCATATCGCGTTTGGCATCATTGCCTCTCTGATGCTCATGTTCCGTGCTACGCCGGCACCGATGCTGCTGTTCGCCTGGCTGCTTGTCGCTGTCCGTTACGGATTAAAAGACGGCATCAAGACCGGCCTGATCTGGTGCATCGGACCGCTACTCGTCATGGGACCCTGGGCAGTGCGGAACTACATCCAGTTTGGTGAGATGTACCTGTTCTCAAGCCATGCCGGCGGTCCGCTACTTGGTGGGGCCAACCCGTTTTATCGGGTTCCTCCTGAGGATTTGGTGCATGAAGCGGTCGCAAAAGGTTATAACCAGGAACAGTATGCGAAGATTCTCATCCCGCAAGGTTTTAAGGAAGACTTTCCGCTTTGGTTCACCTGGTTCACGATGGGCAAGACAATGTGGCTCTTCGTTGACAACAATTTGACACCGGATGGTCTTGGACCATACTCTCAGTATATCCCGGGTTTCCTTCGCAGATTTTTCAAGTATCAGAACATGTTCCTGGCAGGTGTAGGCCTGCTATCCGCTTTCCTTTGCCGCAGGCACCGCCCAGTCATGTATTTAAGCGTACTTGTGCTGATTTACATCATTGCTTCGAATATATTCCTGGCCTTGCCTCGGTATGGCCTGCTGATCATGCCGCTTCTCGCCATCATCGGCGCTTACGGCATGGTACAGGCAGTCGGCTTTATCGTCGGCAGGTGGCGTGCATTTCGCATGAAGGAGTCTCTGCAATAAACGTTCACAAGAGGCCGGGCCGGTCAGACGGCTCGGCTTTTCTCTGAAAGGAAGTGGCAGTAAATGAATAAATATGTGAAAAATGGACTTGTGCTTGCCGCTATGGCACTATACAGCAGTGTTCTTGTCATCATGCTTGAGGCGAAGCTTCACCAAAATGCGGAAGAGCGGATCGAATGGTTGAAAACGACGGGCACCACTGCTTTTCTGCTCAATGTCCTGATCGTATTCATGCTATTTTTGATTTTGTTAGCTGTAACAAACCGGTTCATGATCAGCTTTATCTTTACAAATCTGGTCGCAGCCGGACTTGCCGCCGTGTCTTACTTTAAGTTTGGCTTTCTGGGTGAGAACCTGTATCCGTGGGATCTCTTCCTATATAACAATGTCATCAATCTGTTGCCGAATCTGGCCGAGCAAATCAATATACCGAGGCTGATCACAATAGCCGTGGTCATCCTGCTGGCCATCGTGGCACTCGTTGTGATCATCCGTCTGAAAAAGCCGCCTCGCCTGGTGAAGTTTCCGTGGTGGGGCCGGCTTACTATGGGGATCGTGGGACTTTTGTTCTTGTCAGCTTTCGTCTTTTACCGCAGTGTACCGGCAGCGGGGGAGATGCTTGAAGACCGGCTCGGCATTCTGAACAGGACATGGAACCAGAATGACAACTACACGACGAACGGATTTTTTGTTGCCTTTCTTCTAAATGCACAGAGCGCAATCGTCCTGCCGCCGTCCGGCTACGGCAAAGACAAGATGGCAGACATCGGAAAAGAAATCGGGAATGATGCCGGTGAAGCGGCGGCGGGCGATCCCGAAGTGAAACCGAACATCATTATGATCATGAATGAAGCGTATTGGGATCCGACAAAGCTGAGCGAGGACCTGAAGTTCAACCAAGATCCGATGCCACACGTCCGTGACCTGCAGAGCGGCTGGTTCCTGGCGCCGGTGTTCGGCGGGGGCACCGCGAACTCAGAATTTGAAGTGCTCACGGGAATGACGAACACCTTCCTTCCGAATGGCTCTGTTCCCTACCAGCAATATGTCACGCGCGATATTCCGGCATTGCCGACCTACCTGAAGTCTTTCGGGTACCGCACCCTGGCTGTTCATCCTTATCCAAAGTGGTTCTGGAACCGCGAGAACGTGTACGAGCATTTCGGGTTTGATGATTTCCTGGATATTGACAGGCTCGACAACCCTGAGTATGTTGGTCCGTATGTCGGCGATGTGGAAGTGACGAGAGAGATCATCCGTCAGGTGGAAGCATCCGATGACCCGCTCTTCTTGTATGCCGTGACGATGCAGAACCATATTTCCTATAACCCGGGCCGCTACGAAGAAGAGCGGATCAAGTCAGAAGGTGGAGGATTGTCCCCTGAGATGCGATCGATTGTCGATCTGTATGCACAGGGGGTTTCCGATGCTGACCAGGCTTTGGCCGATCTGCTGGCGCACCTTGAAGAGTCCGGCGAGCCAACAGTCGTTGTCTTCTTCGGTGACCATATGCCTTCACTCGGCCTGGACTTTCAGGCATACCGGGAAGCAGGCTATGTCCCTCCAGGCAAAGGGGAAGAGGGATGGCCGATTGAACAGACATTCAAGATGAGACGCACGCCGCTCGTCTTTTGGAACAACTTCGGAGCTCCTCAACCGGATATCGATACGCTGAGCGCGGCATTTGTAGGTCCGGAGGCACTCAAAATGGCGGGCCTTCCAAGGCCCCTCTTCCATGAATTCCTGGGCAGGATGTCAGAAAATCTTCCAGGGTTCTCGCGGGAGATCAAGGTGGATAAAGAAGGCGGCCTGCATCCGAATACACCGAAGGGGGATCGTGTGTATGAGACGGATTACCGCATGATCCAATACGACATTCTCTTCGGCGATCAATACTCGAAGAAGAAATTGTTTGAGCCTATAAAGTAAGAAAGCGAAGTGGATGGCAGGACGCTGCACAGCCGAGCGTTCCTTTGGTTCCCCGAAAAGTTCCGGCCTTTCTTGAAGCAGTTGTTTTGCTCGAAAATACCAAAAAAAAAGCAGGCGCATCCCGCAGTGGGGTGCGCCTGCTTCTTGGATCAATAGAACCTCTTGAAACTGTCGAACTTGTCTTTCCAGTAGGCATCATTTATATGAGAGATGGTGACGCCCTGGGATGTGCTGGCATGGACAAATTTGCCCCCGCCGAGATAGATGCCCATATGGGAAAGGCCTTTTTTGTAAGTGTTGTTGAAGAAGACGAGATCTCCGGGCTGCGGGCTGTCAACGTAAAACGAGCGGCTGAAGTAGCCTTCGACGTTCGTACGGGCGATATCAGCGCCTCCGGTCTTGAATGCATACCAGATGAAGCCGCTGCAGTCGAACCCGGCAGGCGTGGTTCCTGCCCACAGGTAAGGCGTGCCGATGACCGCCATCGCTGCGTCGACAGGTGAAGATGCGGATGCGGCAGGAGGAGCGGCTGAAGACTGGTTGCCCTGCGGCGGCTTGCTGGTTGAGACGGAGCCGCCTTTCACTTTCAGCTTTTGTCCCACATGGATGTTGTAATTCGACAGATTGTTCCAGGTCATCAGGTCCGTGACCGTGACACCGTACTTTTGCCCGATCGCGGAAAGCGTGTCCCCGCTCTGGATCGTGTAAGTGTCCGCCGCAGGAGCCGGTTTCGGCTTGGTGACCGGCTTGGATGTCTGCACGATGTTGCCGCTGCTTTCAGGTTTCGCGGAAGCAGAGCTGCCGTCCACCTTCAGTTTCTGGCCAACACGGATGATGTGGGAGGTGAGCCCGTTCCACTTCATCAACTGATCGACCGAAGCTCCCGTAGCCATGCCGATTGCCGACAGGGTATCACCGCTTTGGACGATGTAGGTACCGGACGGGGCAGAGGCAGAAGGTTTTTGCGCCGGTTTCTGGACCGGTTTTGCCGCAGGCTTGGCTGCCTGCTGGACAGGGGTGCCTGCCACTTTCAATTTCTGGCCGACGAGGATCAGATCGCCGGACAGTCCGTTCAATTCCTTCAGCTTGGTGACTGTCGTCTTATGTATGGAAGCAATTTTGCTGAGGGAGTCTCCGCCTTTGACGGTGTAGACAAACGAGTCGGACACGGCCGTCTTGGGCGGAGATGCCATTGCGACTTCCTGCGCCTTCGAGTGCCCGGCGGCAGTGGCTGCTTCTGCCGGAAGACTGATGGTGAGCTTCTGGCCCGGATAAATGACGTCTGTGGAAAGGTTGTTCAATGTTTTCAGCTGAGCGATGGAGATCTGATGCTTCGATGCGATCTTCCAGAGAGAGTCGCCCGATTGTACCGCGTACGAGTCCGAAGCGGCTTCCGCTTCGCCCGGTGTTGCAATGATGACTGCAAGTGCAGACGTCGTCAACACCGAAAATGCGATCTTTTTCATCACTGATTCTCCTTTTTCACGAATTCACCTGATTCCCATTGTATCTGTTCACCCTGCCCCAAACAATAGTCTGATAGATTACGTTTTGATTACAAATAGATTACAAACCTGAAGTGTTCCGAAATATGTTGTCATTTAGGTCCAAAACACTGTGTTCATTCCATACTTTTACTGCTAACCGTGCAATTGCTCATATTCAAACTATTGCCCGAATGGTAGAATGAAAGCGAGTGACCGCTTTATAAATAGAAGCGGGAAAATAAAAAGATAGGATGGTGTAGGATGAACGGAAAATGGATCAAGGCAACGGCGTCCGCAGCACTCGCATTAGCGCTTTTCGGCGTTCAGGCTCCGGCCCAGACAAAGGCTGCCGGAGGAGACTTCGAGCTGACTGTCATTCACACGAACGATACGCACGCCCATTTGGAGAATGGAGCGAAACGGGCAACGATTATCAAGCAGTTGAAGAAGGAAAATTCGAACAACGTGCTTCTCGATGCAGGGGACGTATTCTCGGGCACACTTTACTTCAACCAGTTCCACGGGCTTGCTGATTTGAAGCTCATGAACTACCTCGGTTACGATGCAATGACATTTGGAAACCATGAGTTTGACCGGGGTTCTGTTGAGGAAGACCACAAGACGCTTGCAGACTTTGTCAGCCAAACTGAATTCCCGATTGTCAGTGCCAATACGGACTTCTCTGCTTATGGCACTTTCAAGGACCTGATCGGCGGAGATGTCACTGAAGAATTTGAAGGCGGTAAGTTTTATAAAGGCATCATCAAGGAAGTAGGGGGGGAAAAGGTGGGGATTTTCGGATTGACCACCGAGGAGACGCCGACAATCTCCAGCTCCAATGATGTTAAGTTCAGCAATTATGAAAAAGCCGCAAATGAAGTCGTCGCCAAGTTCGAAGAAAAAGGCGTCAACAAAATCATCGCCATCACACACATGGGCTTTGAAAGCAATCCGGAGTTCGGCAATGACAAGCTTCTTGCCGAAAAAGTCCAGGGCATCGACATCATCGTTGGCGGCCACTCCCACACGGCACTCAAAGAGCCGGTCAAAGTGGACAATCATGGCAAACCAACGGTTATTGTCCAGACAGGTCAATATGCCGACAATATCGGTGAGCTTAACGTGACATTTGATGAAAACGGCGTCATCACCCAGGTTGACGGTGGTCTTCATCCGACAAAAGAGGCAGAAGACGATGCAGAAGCTGCCGAACTTCTGAAAGAATACGATGAAGCCATTGCAGAGACAATGAACGAATCCACTGGCGTGAATGCCACTGTGCCGCTGGACGGTTCTCGCGGTCTCTGGGGTGTCCGTGCAGGAGAAACAAACCTCGGAAACCTGATTACAGACGGCATGCTGGAAACAGCAAAAGCCATTAATCCGGATGTGACCATTGCCATGACGAACGGCGGTGGAATCCGTGCCGGCATCAATGAAGGGCCAATTACAGTCGGAGAAGTCATGACCGTCATGCCGTTTGGCAACACGCTCGGCATAGCCAAGCTGTCAGGAGCGGAAATCACGGCTGCACTGGAACACAGCGTCCGTATGTTCCCGAAAGAGAACGGCGGATTCCTGCATGTTTCCGGGATGAAATACAGCTTTGACGGCAAGGCGGAACCGGGCAAGCGTGTCCGTGACGTGCAGGTCCACACGAAAGACGGCTACAAGGCAATCGATCCAAAAGCGGATTATTATGTTGCCACCAACACATTCACCGCAGCAGGCGGCGACGGCTACGACATGTTCGCCAAAGCATATGAAGAAGGCCGCGTGAGTGAGCCGGGCAATGTCGACTGGGAGATGTTCATTGACTATATCCAGCAATTCGACAAGGTTTCACCGGAAAAGGAGAATCGCATTGTTGCAAGCATGCCGTTCACGGATGTGGATCCAAACAATGAATTCACACCGTTCATCCGAGATCTCTACTACCGTGATATCATTCAGGGGAATACGGCCACGACTTATGGGACAAACAAGGTCCTTTCCAGGACCCAGGCAACGAGCATCCTCGTCCGTGCACTCGGTCTTGAAACAGAGGGCAAGACGTCGGACTTTAAGGATCTTGGAAACATGAGACCGGAGACAAAAGCCGAAGTGGCGGCGGCACAGGAATATGGAATTATCAAAGGTTCCAATGGCAATTTCATGCCTAACGAACCGGTGAAGCGTGCCCAGCTCGCCCTCATGCTGAAGCGGGTGTATGAGCTTCAGAACGGAAAGACGTATGAAGGAGACCTTTCAAAAGTTCCATTCGAAGACATCGGCGGATCGGATGAAGAGACATTGGATGCCATCGCATTCCTCTATGAGAATGGGATTGTCGACGGCTCTCATAACGGCACGAAGTTCCGGCCGCTCGAATCAACAAGCCGGGCGCAGGCTGCCAAAATTTTCTCTAACGGCCGTGGATTGATTGTAAAAGAAGATTAAACTGTTGTTCAAACGCTGTAATGATCGAAGTGAAAAAAAGAAGATTGCGCCCGCTGTTGGGCTGCAATCTTCTTTTTTATCCCCGCCAAGCTCCGCGGGACCAAAAAGTGATACACTTTATATGGTTTAAGGGAAAATCATGCCAGGCATTCATCAAAGGGGGACAGAGAAGATATCGCAGGCATGATCCAGGAGGCAGGAGATTTAAAACCTTCCTGATTTAATGGTAAAAAGCACGGACGAAAAGAGGATTATGAAATGAACAAACTCAAGATTGTGATCCCGGTCTTCATGGCAGCTCTTTTAATTGCAGGGATCGGATTGATGGGGAGCAAAAAAGATGCTCCCAAAAACGAAGCGGGAGAGGAAAAAGTGCTCAGTCATATAACGGACAGCAACACGGTCATCCCCGTGGTGAATTACCATATGTTCGATGAAGAATCCGACCACGTTTCCATCAACACCCGAGCCGAAGATTTCAGGGCACAGCTAAGACACTTCAAGGCAATGGGGTATACCAGCATCAGCAATACCGAGCTGGAGGCTTATTTGAACGGTGAGGCATGGCTCCCTCCAAATCCAATTTTAATCACAGTGGATGATGGATACGAAAGCGTCTATAAAACCGCTTATCCGATTTTAAAAGAAGAAGGATTCAAGGCGATTATGTTTGTCATCACTGACAATGTTGAAAAAGGAGAACGCGTAGGCCTCCCAATGGCATCTTGGGAACAGATCAAGGAAATGCGGGATTCCGGAGTCTTTGAAATCGGGAACCATACAAATGCGCTTCATCTGCGCCATGACAATGAAAGCGGAAAAGAAGCCTTCATCACAAACCTGGACACCGACGGGAAAGAAATCACGGATGCCCGGCGAAAGAAAATGATTTTGGATGATTTGGCTCTGTCCAATGAAATTATTGAAAGAGAACTCGGCGCTCCGCCAAGAGCGTTCGCCTATCCGTTTGGTGCATATGATGACATCTCTGCGGAGGCAGTAAAAGAATCCGGTTTTACAATGGTCTATACTACAGTGACAGGCGTGAACACGTTTAATTCGAATAAGATGCAGCTCAAGCGGTTCAATGGCTCATCCATGAAAGATCCGCTCTGGTATACAGATCAGTTTGCCGAATTTAAAAAGGAAGAGAAGCCGAACGAACCGCGTGTGTCCTTATTCCAGTACGAAGGAGACTGGGTGGCTGCGTCATTCCTACAGAATGACGCTTACCAAAACGGCACCAGTCTGTCTGAGGTCCGCTATGAACTATGGAGAGATGAAAGGTTTGTCAGGAATTTTGGAGAAAGTGCCCATACATCAATAGACGATAATCAAATGGTGATAGAGAAGGATAATGGTGAAGGACTGAGCGGAAAGTATGAATTGAAAGTAATCTTCACAAGGAAAGACGGAACAAAGACAACTGAATGGAAAGAAGTAGAGTTTTAAGCCGAGACTCCGGCATAGTAGAGTAGTGGCTCTTATTGTGTTGCCGTGGAGGAGGACAGGCTGATTATCGTGTGATGGATTCAATAGAAAAAGGCGAGATGGCAACCCGTTTACCGGGTGCAATCTCGCCTTTTCTTTTTAACGGTTGTAGTAATCCACAATCCCGTTGTAAATTGCCTGCGCATACTTTTCGAGGTATGCGTCGCTTGTCAGCTTTGCGAAATCTTGAGGGTTCGTGATGAAGCCCAGTTCCACGAGGATGGCCGGCATATTGTTGTTCTTGACGACGTAAAATTCACTGTCTTTGCTTCCACGGTTCAGCATGCCGACGTCTTTAACGAGGCGCTGCTGGACGTCATAGGCAAGGAAGCTGCTTTCAGAGGCATTCATGTTCTTGGATGTGTTGAAAAATACCTCCGAACCTTTTGCAGACGTTGCACCTGCAGAGTTCACATGGATGCTGACGAACGTTTCAGCCAGCTTCTGATTGGCATAATTGACCCGGTCCTTAAGCGACGGATAAGTGTCACCCGTGCGTGTCATATAGACTGTAGCTCCTGCAGCCTTCAGTTTCTGTTCGACCTTCTTGGAAACTTTTAGCGTAATGGCTTTCTCGGTGACATTATTCTTGGATGTGCCCGGATCGGAGCCGCCATGGCCGGCGTCCACTACGAAGATACGGTTTTGCAGGATCGAGCCTGTCGTATTCTTCAGTTTCAGGAATGTCTTGTGTACATAGGCGGTGCGGCCGTTGTAGTCAATCTGTGCCCACCAGCCGTCAATCTTTTTCACAGAGACTTGGGCACCTTTGCCAAGCGTTCCGAGAGAAGCGGAAGAATCTGAAGGCCCCTGGCGCACATTGAGACTATTGACCGTCACTTTGCCGACGACATTGCCGGCAGGAGCGACCGGCGGTTTTGGAGGAGCGGGCGGTGCTTCTACCTTTTCCGTGTATGCCGATTGGATATAGCCTGGCAGGCCATTGTAAATTACGAGATTCCAGCCCGCTTTAGCGCCATACACGTCAATGACATCACCGTTTTTCAGCTGACCGATGACGATGCCGCTGATGGAAGGCTGAGAACGGACGTTAAGAACTGGATCTGATGCATCTTTCGTGTTCACTTTGACGGCATGCGTTGCGGACCCGATTTCCTGGCTGTCCGAGTCCAGCATGGAGACGTAGTCAGAACCGGCGTTAATATAGGCCGGCCCTTTTTCGTAGCGGATCTGCACCCATTCGCTCGTCTTCAAGTTATTGTTTTTAACGATGGCGACGAGGGAGTCCGGCGCCAGCTTACCGATTACCTTGCCGTTTGTTGAAGGAGTGCTTCGGATATTCAGCGAGCTCCCCAGGTTTTTATGCACACGGGCATTGGCAATCACGGTGTTGTTTACCGGTGCAACTTTGAGGCGGAACTTCGCATCCATCGCACGGGCAAGGAACATGGAGAACTGCGCGCGGGAAAGTTCGGAGCCGGTTCGGAATTCGCCTAGGGATCCCTGGGCGATTCCATTGTAATAAAGTCCATTCAGTTTGGAGGCATTTTCATAGCCGATCTCAACGTCAGAAAACATCAGTGGTTTTTCAACGGTAATCGGTTCCTCCACGTTGAATGCATTGGCCAAGACCTTGATCATTTGGCCGCGCTTCAGTGTTCGCATCGGCTTGAACGTGCCATCCGAATAGCCCGAGAAAAATCCGAGCTTTGTCGCGATGCCGACGTATTTTTTTGCTTCATCCGACTTGAGGTCGGGGAACGTGTATTCCGAGGCATCCATATTCTCATTGCCTGTTGCAATCACGAGCATTTTGGCTGCCTGGAAACGGGTGACCGGCTGATTCGGCTTGAAGAGGGATTTGCCGTTTTCTTCGTAGCCGCTGATGATGCCCTTGCCGGCGATGAAGTCAACGTGCTGCTCAAACTCTGTATTGCCGGTGTCGACAAACTTGCCGGCTGCACTTGTTTGAAGAGGAACCCCCAAAATCAACAGAACAGATAAAAACGGTAGCAGGAGACGTGGATTAATCTTCATATTTTCCTCCTATTAATCTTTCTTATTCGACACCATCATATCAAAGAGAAGTCTATTATTCTATCACTATTCGGCTTTTTTTCTCATCATAAGAAAAAAAGACCATCCTTTCCGTTTGGAAGGATGGTCTTTTGGGTATTCGTGTTTTTAGAGGCGATCCATAAACTTGCCGAGCTGCGTGCGTGAAACTTTCTCGTTGAGGCCGTATGTGCCGGCTTTAGGACCGTTCGTATAACCGGTCGTTACGTTGTTGTAATAAAGTGTATTGACGTAAGGTGCTGCCCAGCTATCAGCTGGTACGTCTTTGAAAGGTGCTTTTACGGATCCTTCAAGATGGAAGGATTCAACTAAAATCTTTGCCATTTGAGCACGGCTGAGACCGCTGTCCGGGTTGAAGTTTCCTTCGGATCCGGTGAAGATGCCGGCTTCGTAAACTGCATTGATGACAGCAAGTTGCGGGTGGTTGCCAGGGATGTCTTTGAAGTAAGTGGCAGTTGGATATTTCGCTTTGATTCCAAGTTCCTTTACGATGGCTTCAGCAGCTTGAAGTCGTGTGATTGGCTTTGCAGCAGGATTTGGGGCCGCTGTCTGGGCGACGTCCGGTGCTTTTTCAACCGGCGCCTTTTCAGGGAAGCTTACAATCCGGCGCGCGCCGATATACTTGCTGCCCCAGTAGTAAGGGTCACTGAGAGATGTGATCGTTACACCTCGGCTTGTCGATGCCTGGATGAAACTATTGGAGCCGATGTAAATCCCGACGTGCGAGACGCCTTTGCCGGAAGTATTGAAGAATACAAGGTCACCGACTTGAAGATTGGATTTTGCGACTGCTTTTCCCGAGTTGTACTGGGCTCCGCTTGTGCGGGGGATGCTGACACCTACGTTTTTGTACACGAGCTGGGTGTAGGCCGAGCAGTCAATGCCGGCTGTCGTGGTGCCGCCGTATTTGTAGGGAACTCCCAAGTATTTCTTCGCCGTGCTGATCACGGTATCTTGCGTTGCCGTAGTAGCTGCCTCTGTGGCGTGCGGTGTAACTCCTGAAATGACTAGGACGGCTGAGAGTATGAACAAGAGACGTTTCATAGTGGTTCGATAGTTCCCCTTTCAGACTTTTCCGTTCCTGCTTTGGAATAATCTCTTTATATTTTTCTCACAAAATGAGTTTAGCATAGGATCATGCGTGGTAAGGTTACAGTTACATTACAATGGTATTACAGTTCGAAAGACCTTTGACCCATTTGAAATAAACAAAAACCTGCTAAAAAGGCCGGTTTTTTATATTAACCATGCTTAATCCGTTCTGTAATAAGGTTGACCGTCATGCCGGTAAAACGGCGGCGCGGCATTTACCGTTATCGGAATAAAGCATCCGCCTCTTTTCCGGAAGCCTTCCAGCCTATCAAAAATAGTCTTGCCATCCAATTAATCTACCATTAGAGTAAAGGGTAGATTTCAGGATGGAGTGAGTGAAATTATGAAAAGCATGAAAGCCACCGCTGCCGCGACGTTTGCTTCTATTATTCTGCTATCGTCGGCGGCTGTTCCTGCGCAGGCACGTACATTTACCGTTACGCCGGGGGTGGAATATGATTCAGAAACGGGGCAGAAGCCGGGCGCAAACCGACTGACGATTGACATGCAGAAGCCGGGCGTCTCAGTTGAAGCATTGACCAATGATCCGATTGACAGCCTGCTGCAGACGTCGGTCCTATCGAAAAAATTATCAATTGAAGGTCATCAAATTGTAGGAAGCATCAATGGGTCCATCTTCCACATCAACCCGAAATACAACCCGCTGAACAAAGGAATGCCTGCTTACCTCCTCATGCAGGACGGCGAAGTCAATACATATGGTGCGATTGAAAAAGACCGGGACCAGTTCATGAACCGGCCCTCGGCGTTTGCAGTGACCAAGGAAGGAAAGGGACATATCGGTCTTTTCGGATATGATGCCGAGGTTTCTGTGAACGGAATACCAACAACGATTGATTCGATCAACAAGCAACAACGGGAAGAAAATGAAATCATCCTTTATACAGATACTTTCAGCTACAGGGACACCCACCAAAACAAATACGGGATGGAGATCGTTCTAAATGGTTTCTCCAAGCCGTTTGAAGAGGGCTATAAACTGGGCGATCAAGTCCAGGCCACCGTTGCCAGTGTCGGGCCGGGAGGTTACACGGCAATTCCTGAAGGCGGCGCGGTCCTGTCCATCCACGGCCCCGAAAATGTCCAGCGCTTTTCGGGTCTAAAAAAAGGGGAACAGGTCTCCCTGAAAATTAATTTGACGAAGCCGTGGAATGATGCGAAATTTGTTCTGGCAAGCGGTCCGCTTCTCGTGCAGAACGGGAAAGTCAAACTTGAAATGGATCCAAAGAGCGCCCGGGCAAATGAAATCGCTCCCCGCACGGCTGTTGCAACAAATGCGGACGGCAGTGAAGTATACCTCATCACGGTAGACGGGCGAAGCTCGGTCAGCCGGGGAATGAAACTGCCGGAATTTGCGCAGTACCTCGTATCTATCGGTGCTTATAATGCGCTCAACCTAGACGGCGGAGGATCGACTACAATGGCAGTCCGCGAGCGGGGCGCTCAATATCCGGTCGTGTTTAACCGGTTGTCGGACGGTGCCGAACGCCGTGTTTCCACGATCTTAAGTGCAGTGTCTTACGAGGCGACCGGAACACCTGTCTTCCTGGATGCCAAAATCTCTTCCTCTTCTGTGGCAAAGGGTGGACGGGCGAAGGTATCCGTCAATTGGGCGACAGACCGCAATTACCATCCGGTAAAGGTGGACGCGGCAAAACTCCAGTATTCGGTTGAAGGGAACATCGGAACCATTTCTGCCAACGGGGACTTTACTGCGTCCAATACCGGCAAAGGTACGGTCACCGTCCGTTATGGCAATGCTTCAAAGTCGTTCCCTGTCGAAGTTCTAAAGGCAGAGCCAAACGGCATGGTCACCGGGTTTGAACGAGCGGCAGACTGGAAAGCGGAGTCTGTCCGGGCAAAAACGGCTCTCCGTTTCGACGGGCCGAAATCTCCTGTGAAGGAAGGAAAAACCTCGCTCGGCCTGCAATATGACTTCACCGGCCAAAAAGGAACTTCCGCTTCTTACGCGGTCACAAATTCCATTAACTTGGCTTCCAAGCCGGAACGTCTCGGTCTATGGGTATTTGGTGACGAGGCAAAACACTGGCTCCGTGGCACCATCAAAGACGGTGCAGGCAAGGAATACACGATCGACTTTACTGAACAGGGCGGCCTCGACTGGGATGGCTGGCGCTACGTGACGGCCAATCTGCCGGCAGGGGCCGTGAGCCCGATCTCTGTGCAGAAGTTCTATGTAGCCGAGCCTTTGGACAACAACAAAAATAAAGGCACCATCTACCTTGACCGACTCATTGCTGATTATGACGGCCGGCATGTCGAGCAGCCGTTCAATGACATTCCGCTTGATTTCTGGCATATCAATGAGATCAGGATGGCGGTTGAAAACGGCTGGATCAATGGTTACCCGGACGGTACCTATCGGCCTGCCGACCATATCACGCGTGCGCATGCCGCCCTCCTGATCAGCCGGACTCTGGGCCGAAAAGGCAGTGTGGTCAATGAAGACCCATTCAAGGATGTATCCAAAGACTACGGATATGCCGGAGAAATTGCACTCATGAAAGAGCTCGGAATCATGACCGGCGATGAAAACGGCAACTTCAAGCCACAGGCGAAGCTGTCGCGGGCTCAGATGGCGAAGGTTCTTCAGCAAACCTACAAGCTGCAACCCAAAAATCCGGTGCCCGAAATCTCGGACATCGATAAAAATAACTGGTCGTACGGGCCAATTTCGACGATTGCCAGCCACGGACTGACCGTGCTCGGCGAAAATAACACTTACCGGCCGAATTCATTTGTATCGCGTACCCAATTTGCGGCATTCATTGCCCGCGCAGAAAGTATGGAGAAGTAAAACAACAAGACCCGGGGCGCTTCATGGCTCAGGGTCTTGTTTTGACGTTCATGTATAATAAGGGTTCAGGCATCAAATGAGCGGGGGACACAGATGAAAAAAGAACGGATTGAATCGCTAAAATATATGAGGGTCGTGGCGATGTCTCTCGTCGTCCTGATCCATACAACGGGCGTGGCGTTTTTCCATGTCCCGACGGATAGCCCCCTTTATCAGGTTTACCTGTTTTTGAACCGGTTCACCCGTTTTGAAGGATCGGTATTCGTGTTTTTGAGCGGCATGTTGCTTTTCTATAACTACGAGGAAAAGCCGTTCACCGCGAAGACGTGGCTCGGGTTTTACCGAAGACGGTTCCTTTACATCCTGGCACCGTACATTGTCTGGTCCGTGTTCTACGAATGGTTCGGGCACGCCATGGGCTACCGGAACTTCGACGGCATCGGGCAATTGTTCAGTGATCTGCTGGACGGCGGCGCAAACTATCAACTGTACTTTATCATGATTCTGGTTCAGCTGTATTTCCTGATGCCGGTGTTTGTTTACCTGGTGAGAAAAGTTCCGTTCGTCCGAAAGTGGCTGTTTCTGCTCGGTTTTCTGGCCGAATTAATTTACCAGGTGCTGAACCGTACATATGGCTGGATTGACTTCCCGTTTTTCATGGTCTATCTTGCCAGTTTCCTGATGGGCGGATGGACGGGCATCCACTACCAGAAGCTGAAAAACCCATGGTCCGCCGGCAAATATTTGGCCGTGTCGGCCGCAACGTTCGTGATCGGCATTCTCTATATGGAGCTTTATCTGAAACATAACATTCTAAAAGAACCGGTGATGCCGTATGCACCGTTCAAGTTCATTGCGATGTTTTATTATCTGCTCGCGTGCTATCTGCTGTTTAAGCTGGGGATCAGGCTGGAGCAGGTTGCTTCTGAGCGGATCCGGAATGGTGCTGAGCAGCTTCGGATTTACTCGTTCGGATTTTATCTGGTTCATCCATTCCTCTTGTATTTATGGGAGATGTGGTTGCCGTCAGAGGGTGGATGGACTTTCCACGCGCTCATATTCCTACGATATGTCCTGGTCATGGCAAGCTGCTATGGACTGATCCGCGCAGTTCATCTGGTGTTTCCTGGTGCCTGGTTCATTTTCGGCAAGCTTCCATCACCGGCGAGAACCACGGAGAAGTAATTTCAGGGCATGTGTGCAACGTTTTCGTCAATCAAGCGTCACTAAACATGAACCGGCCGTGCTGAATGCAGGGCACATCCGGTTATAGTCCGCTCCATTCAACTGTGTTATAGTTAACAAATAGAGTCAAACCGACCTTCTCAAAAGTGAGAATCTCAACACGGACATCATAATTGCAGGCAAAGGAAGAACAGAATGAGAATCGGCATTGTGGGGAACTACGGGAACAACAACAATGGGGACGAGGCGATCCTTGCGGGGATCATCGAGCAGGTGAAGGATCATTACGGCATCGGGCCGGATTCGATCACCGTCTTCAGCAATAATCCGCCGCAGACGTCTCACCGGTTCGGGGTGAAGGCGGCGCCGCTGTATTACAAGCGGTCGTCGGCCACGATGACGTTCATGGAGACGGTGAAGAAGAATTCGCCGCTTATCCGCGAGCTCGACCTCCTGATCATCGGGGGCGGGGGCATCTTGATGGACTTCTACAACCGTGAGGCGCAGCTGTTCGGATCCTACGGGTTCATGGCGAAGTGGGGCAAGGTCCCTTACGTCATCTATGCGTGCGGAGCGGGTCCGATCAATTCGGCCGTCGGGAAGTGGTTTATCCGCAAGCTCGTATCGGGTGCGTCAAGCGCGTCGGTGCGGGATCCGGAGTCCAAGAAGCTGCTTCAGTCGATCGGCGTCAGCCGGCCGATTGAAATCATCGGCGATCCGTCGTTTGCCCTTCCTTCGGGCGAACGGCAGGAGTTCGGAGAGTCGATCCGAAAGATCGGCGTGACGGTCGTGCCGTATTACAGCCTGGCGTACTGGCCGGAAGCGAACGACATCAAATATGACAACTACGTGCAGGGGATGGCGGACAATCTGGACCGGCTGCTTGAAGGCCGGGATCTTCTCCTGACGTTCTTTTCGACGAAATATCCGCATGACGTGGATGTGTCGGTCGAGGTGCGGAACCGGATGAAGCAGAAAGACAAGACCGTCGTCATCGAGGAAAACCTGAAGCCTGCGGACATCATCCGCATCAGCGGCGAGCAGGATCTCATCATCGGGACACGGCTGCATTCCGTTTATCTGGCGCTGAACGCCGGTACGCCGGTCGTCGGGATCGCCTATCACCACAAGGTGGCGGATTTCATGGACATGGCCGGGATGGGGGGCCGTTGCCACAAGATCGATGCCCTGACAAAAGACGCCGGGATCCTCGAGCGAGCCGTCACGGAGCTTGAACAGGACTGGTCGTCTGTTGTCCGGGAAACCGGCGAGCTCCGGCAACGGCTGAAGACGAGTTCGGATCTCGGGCGGAAGCAGTTCATTCCGATTGCGGCGGGAGAGAAGGCAAGATGAAAATATTAGTTTTGAGCAACATGTATCCGACCGAATCGCATCCGACGTACGGCATTTTTGTGCGCAACCAGGTGGAGCTTCTGCGGGAGAACGGGATTGACGTCGATGTTGCGGCGATCACCGATCCCGGCAAAGGGAAGGCGGCCGCCTTGAAGAAATACGGCGGCTGGGCGCTGGAAACGGCACGCCGGCTGATCGGCGGGCGTAAATCCTACACGGTGACCCATGCGCATTATGCTTTTCCGACCGGCCTCTTGTCTCTCATCGGCAAGAGGCTGTTCGGCGTTCCGTATGTGGTGACGGTGCACGGCGGAGATCTGGATCAGATGGCGAGGAAAAGTGCGGGGATCCGCCGCATGACGGAGCGGATACTGAAGGAAGCGGCCCATGTCGTGACGGTCGGCCGGCGGCTATATGAGGAAGTGACCGATGGATACGGCGTTCCGGCGTCCCGTGTGTCGGTCCTCAGTATGGGCGTCGACACGGAAGTGTTTCGCTTGCGGGACCGGGAAGCGGTCCGACAGGAGCTTGGCATCCCGGCAGGCGAGAAGGCGGTGCTCTTCGTCGGAAACATCATCCGAGCCAAGGGGACGCGGGAACTGGTGGATGCCGCGGCAATCCTTGACCGTGAAGGGGAACCGGTGACGGTTTATCTGGTCGGGTCGACGAAAGACGCCGGCTATGCGGACGAGCTGAAGGCGCATATTGCCGGGCTCGGGCTGGACCGGGTGCGTTTCGTCGGCACGGAGCCACAGGAACGGCTGTCGAAATGGATGAATGCGTGCGATGTTCTGGCGTTGCCTTCCTATCATGAGGGCTTTGGCCTGGTTGCACTTGAGGGGATGGCGAGCGGGATCCGGGTCGTCGGCAGCGGTGTCGGCGGCTTATCGGTCCTGCTCGGCGATGACCGGGGCATTCCCGTTCCGCCAAAGGACGCTGACGCGCTTGCCGGCGGGATCCGGGAGGCGCTCGACCCGGAGAGCCGGGCGTTCGACGGGGAATCAATCCGCCGGGAAGTCGCGCGGCATTCCAAGGATCAGATTTTACGGGAGCTCCTCGAGATCTATGAAGACGCGGCGGCGGGTCGATGAACAAGTTCATGAAAATCATCGGCGCGGTTGCCGTCATCAACATTGTCGCCCGCCTGTTCGGCTTTGCGCGGGAAATGCTCATCGGGTACCAGTTCGGAACCGGCCGGACGGCGGACAGCATCATCACCGCCTACACGGTTCCGAATTTTATTTATCTCGTGGTCGGAGGTGCGCTGACGACGGCGTTCATTTCGGTGTATCACCGGACGGAAGGGGACCGGCGGGCATTTGTGCGCGAGACGTTCACCGGCATCACGGCGATCACCGGTCTATTGACAGTGGGGCTGATGATCGGGGCGGCACCTGTGCTCCGCCTGCTGTTCGGCGGACTTGAAGACGCGGAATACGCGCTGACGCTGCGCCTGTATTTGTGGATGATGCCGTCCGCCGTGTTCCTCGTCCTGTCGACCTGGCTGAGCGGACTCCTCAATGTAAATCAAAAATTCCATCTGTCGAGCGTCGCGATCCTGATCTACAATGCGCTGTTCTTCGTGATTCCCTTTGCACTGACCGGCTCGTCTGGCCCGGATGCATACGGTTACGGGGCGCTGCTTGCGGCGGTGGTCATGGCGGCGTTCCTGTTTCTCGGCCTCCGGCGGCTCGGCGGGTACTCGTTCCGTCCGAAGCGTCCGTCCGGCGGGGATCAGAAGCTGCTCTGGAAAATGGCGCTCCCGATCATGTTCGGCGGGGCGACACTGCAGTTTTATTTTCTGATCCACCGGATTTATTCATCACAGCTCGGTGAAGGGGCGGTCGCCGCGGTGAACTACGCGTCGAAGCTGACGCAGTTTCCGCAGGCGATCCTCATGACCGCCGTCACGACGGTGATCTACCCGCTGCTCAGCCAGAAAGTCGGGGAGGGGGACCGGTCGGCGGTCGAGTCGCTTTACGGACGGGGACTGCGGCTGCTCGCGCTGCTTCTCATTCCGGCGGCGATCTATATCTGGTTCTTCGCAGGGCCGGTGACCGGTCTCGTGTTCGGCCGAGGCAGTTTCACCGCGGAATCGGTCGCCTTTACAGCGCCGATCGTCAGGCTGTTCGGCCTGTCGATCTTCTTCATCTCGCTCAATACGTACATTACGCGGTTTTACTATGCGGAAGGGAACTCCGCCGTGCCCGTCCTGTTCTCGATCGTGAGCGTGTTCGCGGTGAATATCGCCGTCATCAAGCTGCTCATCGGCCCGCTCGGCGTCGGTGCCGTCGCCTGGGGGACCGGCGTGTCGTCCGCAGTGAATTCGGGATTGTTGATCGGGTATGCATCCAAAAAAATGGGCCTGTCGATCTTCTCCCGGCACGCGTCCGGCTGGCGGCTGCCGCTCGTCCTCCTGTTGCTCGTTCCGGCCGGCGCCCTGTCAGGCTGGTTGTTTCGCTGGGCGGGAGACCTGGTTGCCGCGGTCGGCGGCCTTGCCGTGTTCGGTGTGATTGCGGCGGCTCTGATGAAATTGGCCGGAGTGAAGGAAATCGATCTTCTTCTGGGTCGTCTTTTGCGGCGGGGAAAAGCGTGATCAACAGGCTCCCGGACAGTTCCATTGCCTTCCGCTGACATCGCCATTTGTTGTTATAATCAGTTTTTGCACAAACTTCCTGATCTACGATAGAATAGGATGAGAGAGTGAATGCTCTGTAAATAACTTGTGGAGCGTGAAGCAATGTTCATCAGAGACAACCGTTTTGAATTGCTGAGCCGAAAGACGCTCAAGCATGATATTGTGGCCGGCATCACTGTCGGTATTGTGGCCATTCCGCTCGGGATGGCTTTTGCGATTGCCTCCGGCGTGAAGCCGGAATACGGGATTTATACCACAATCATCGCAGGACTGCTCGTGGCGCTGCTCGGAGGCTCGCGTTTTCAGATTGCGGGTCCGACGGGGGCGTTCATCCCGATCCTTCTCGGCATTGTCCTCCAGTACGGGTACGAAGACCTGCTCATCGCCGGATTCATGGCGGGGGTCTTTCTGCTCATCATGTCGTTTTTGAAAATCGGCGACCTGATCCATTTTGTCCCGAGGGCGGTGACGGTCGGATTCACCGCCGGAATCGCCGTCATCATCTTCGCCGGACAGATAGCGAACTTTCTCGGATTGGAAGGCGTCGAGCAGCAGGAATTCTTCCATCTCGACATGATGGAGATCTTCCGGAACATCGGAACGGTGAACGGATTCTCGATCCTCACGGCCGTGATCGGGCTTGCGGTGATCCTCGTACTCACCCGCTTCGCTCCGAAAGTTCCCGCTTTCCTCGTCGCCCTTCTCATCCCGACACTGATCGCGTATTTCTTCTTCCCGGGACAAGTGGCGACCATCGGGACGGCGTACAGCGGCATTCCGCAGAAACTGCCGGAATTCGCTTTTCCGCACATCACGTTCCCGAAGATTGTCGAGCTCTGGCAGCCGGCCTTGATCATCGCGGCACTCGGCGCCATTGAGTCGCTGCTGTCCGCCGTCGTGGCGGACGGCATGGCGGGCGGCTCCCAGACAAAGTCCAACCGGGAACTGTTCGGCCAGGGAATCGCCAACATGACCGTGCCGCTGTTCGGCGGAATCCCCGCCACGGGAGCAATTGCCCGGACGGCGACGAACATCCGGTCCGGCGCGATCAGTCCGATGTCCGGCGTCGTGCAGAGCGTCTTTGTTTTGCTCGTGCTGCTGCTGTTCGCCCCGTTCGCCTCGCACGTCCCGCTCGCGAGCATGGCGCCGATCCTGATGTTCGTCGCCTGGAACATGAGCGGCATCCGGCCGTTCGTCCAGATTGCTGAAATGCGTTCCGGGGACTCGGTTGTCCTGTGGGCCACTTTCCTCCTGACGGTGTTCGTCAATCTGACCGTCGGCGTCGAAGTCGGCTTCCTCCTCGCCGTCCTCATGTTCCTGCGGAAAATGAGCGGCAAGCTGAACTTAAAGGCGAAGCCGGCGAATGAAGATGATTACTTGTACGGCAATGTCGAACCGGGTCTGACGTTCACGGCAGTGAACGTCGACGGTCCGCTCTTTTTCGGCACCATCCAGACGTTTGAGCGGGAAATGGAAAAGCTGCTGGATAAAAAGCCCGATGCGCTCATTCTCCGCCTGCGAGGCCTGACCGTGCTGGATGCGGGCGGTGTGGCCGCCATGTCGGAAATGCTCGACAAAGCCGACCGCACCGGCATCCGGATCCTGCTGCAGAACCTGCCGCTGGAGAAACGGACGCTGCTCAGGAAAAGCGGGTTGATTGAGAAAATCGGGGAACGGAATATTGTGAAGTGATCAAGGAAGCAGTCCGGGAACGGGCTGTTTTTTCATTGAGGAAAACAGGAGGGAGGGAGGGAGGTGAGTGGAATCATAGGAGCTGCGAGTGAGCGCATAGACGGCGCGAGTGGAATCATAGGAGCCTTTAGTGAGCGCATAGGCCGGCCGGGTGGATTCGTTGGCAACGGGGACTGTTGCGGGAAGGGTTCTTCTTCTGCTGGGTTGGGACTTTGGGCGCTGTCTTGCTCGTTGCTTTGTGACTATCAGACCGGCTGGGTGAGAAAAAGTTGATTAAAAGGACGCATACCAAATATATGCAGATAATGATAAATTCATAATTGCCACTCTATTTAAAAAGAGTGAAATCTGAACGGCAAGGGGGAAAAAGGAGTGAGGAAGATGAAACGAGTCCTGCTTTTGGCACTGGTCTTCGTGCTTTCGCTCAGTACGGCGGCATTTGCAGCGGCGCCTCAGTCGGGGAAAGTCCCGGCAGCATCGCCGAAACTGACGCTTGAGAAACCGGCCACAAAGCTGCCGGACAAGCTGGCGAAACCGGAAAAACCGGAAGAAGAAGTGCGGATCATCGTCGAGCTGAATGAAAAGCCGGCGATTGAGCAGGCGACGGACAAGGGAATCCTTTACAAGGATCTGCCGAAAGCCCAGCAGGCACAGGCGCAGAAGCAGATCAAGAATGCCCAGAAGAATGTCATGAACACGGCGAAGCTCAAAGCGCCGAGCATGAAGGTGAAGAAGGAATTCACGACCGTATTCAACGGGTTCTCGGCAAGCGTCAAGGCGAAGGAAGCGAAAGTCATCGCTGCGCTTCCGGGCGTCAAGGCGGTCCACGAAGCGACTGAATACGAGCGTCCGGTCGAAAAGCCGGAAATGGTCTCGTCCAAGGACCTCATCCAGGCACGACAGTTCTGGGAGGAATACGGCTTCAAGGGTGAAGGCATGGTGGTCGGAATCATCGACACCGGCATTGACCCGGCACACAAGGACATGGTCCTTACAGACCCTTCGACCGCAGCGCTGTCGAAGGCGGACGTCGACCGTGAACTGTCGGCGGGCAATCTGCAAGGCGGAAAGTATTACACGGAAAAAGTTCCGTTCGGCTACAACTACATGGATGAAAACGACATCATCCGCGACATCGCGCCGGATGCTTCGATGCACGGCATGCACGTAGCCGGAACGGTCGGTGCGAACGGCAACGAAGAAAACGGCGGCATCCAGGGCGTGGCTCCGGAAACGCAGCTGCTTGCCCTGAAAGTGTTCGGGAACGACCCGCTCTACCCATCCACATACGGGGACATCTACGTCAAGGCGATGGACGATGCGATCAAGCTCGGGGCGGACGTCCTGAACCTTTCGCTCGGCTCGACGGCCGGCTACGTGGACGAGGAAAGCCCTGAGCAGCAGGCAGTGAAGCGGGCCGTTGAAAACGGTCTCCTCGTCGCCATTTCGGCGGGCAACTCCGCGCTCTACGGCGACGGATACTATTACAACTACGCGGAAAACCAGGACTACGGGCTCACCGGCGCACCGAGCGTCTCGTATGACTCCCTCGGCGTGGCTTCGTTTGAAAACGATTCCATCCGCACGATGAGCTTCGGCTACACGATTGATGGCAAAGAAAAGCGCAGCGGCTATCTGCTTGCAAATGACGCCGATC
Organism: Bhargavaea ullalensis; assembly: GCF_042432615.1. Classification (NCBI taxonomy): domain Bacteria; kingdom Bacillati; phylum Bacillota; class Bacilli; order Caryophanales; family Caryophanaceae; genus Bhargavaea; species Bhargavaea ullalensis. The sequence continues at coordinate 4,977 of NZ_JBHLWY010000030.1, read as the reverse complement.
CGGTGAAGAAGGGCCACAAGGGCATTGAAGTGATGGATGCCGGCTTCGGCAATCCGAAAGACTTCGAAGGAAAAGACTTCACCGGCAAATACGCGCTCATTTCCCGCGGCGACATCGCCTTCACGGAAAAGGGCCTGAATGCACAGGCGGCGGGTGCGGCAGGCGTCATCATCTACAACAACACGGCAGGGACGATCAACATGGCGTCCGATCCGGCAATCAAAATCCCGTACATGTCCATCCTGCAAAACGAAGGCGTTGAAATGGCCAATGCACTCAAGGCAGGCAAGACCGTGACTGTGACGTTCGACGGCCAGTACGTCGACACGCCGAACGCTATGGCCGGCCAGATGAGCGACTTCACTTCATGGGGTCCGACGCCGAACCTGGACTTCAAGCCGGAAATCACGGCTCCGGGCGGCAACATCTTCTCGACGCTGGAAGACAACCAGTACGGCATCATGAGCGGTACGTCGATGGCGGCGCCTCACGTTGCGGGCGGAGCGGCGTTGCTCTTTGAGCGCATCGACGAAGAGTTCGGTTTGACCGGGCGCGAACGCTCCGAGATGACGAAAAAACTTCTCATGAACACGGCCAAGCCGGTCGTCTTCGATGAGGAATCAGGCGACTATGTTTCCCCTCGCCGGCAGGGTGCCGGGCTCATGCAGCTCGCCAACGCGCTCAACACGGAAGTCGTGGTGACCGACAAGGCGACGGGCGAAGCGAAAGTCGCACTCAAAGAAATCACGAACAGCCGGATCAGCCTCGAGCTGACCGCCGAGAACTTCTCGGATGAAGAAAAGACGTACAATGTCTCGTACGCGGTGCAGGCGGACAACCTCGCACAGCTCGACGATGACCTCGTTACGGCGTCCAATGTCATCGGATCGATGGTGCTGACAGACGAAGTGGCATTCGACGGACCGGAATCCGTGACGGTTCCGGCAAATGGCAAAGCAACGATCAATGTCTCGATTGACCTCTCGGACATTGAGTACCTGAAGTCGTTCTTCACAAACGGACTCTTCGTGGACGGCTTCGTCTTCCTTGAAGATCCGGATGAAGACATCACTGGCAACGTTCCGCTTTCCGTTCCGTTCTTCGGATTCGACGGCAGCTGGGACGATGCACCGATCTTTGACTACTTTGCATGGGACGCGCGCACGTACTGGGGCTACACGGCGCTTGCCGATGAGCAGGGCTACTTCCTCGACGGCGGCGGAGACTTCAATCCGGAACGCTTCGGAATCTCCCCGGACGGAGACGGACTCCGCGATGAGGCGGTGCCGGTGTTCTCCCTCTTCCGGAACGCCAAGCAGATGGAAGTGAACGTGCTGGACGCGGACGGCAAAAAAGTCCGCACGATCCGCTCGGCTGCGGATCTTCGCAAGCATTATATCAATTCTGAAACGAACCCGCCGTACACGTACAGCATGAACTATGCATGGGACGGCAAGGTCAACGGCCAGGTTGCCGAAGACGGCCAGTACTTCATCGAACTGAAGGCTGTCATCGACTTTGACGGCGCCGAATGGCAGTCGATCAAGTTCCCGGTCAAAATCGACACGGTTGCACCGGAAGCCGACTTTGACTTCGACAGCAAAACCGGCAAGATCACCGCTTCTGACTTCCGTGACGAAGGAACGGGCGTCGAGGCATGGGAAGTCCTCCTGAACGGCAAATCGCTGACGGACGACCCGGCAACAGAGGAGGTCGAAATGCTTTCTCCTGATGAAAGAGAATTCACGGTCGGCCAGGAAGTCGGAGAAGACGATGAACTCGTTGCACGCGTCTGGGACTTTGCGAAGAACCACCGCGACTACGAGTTGAAGGACGAGCCTGCGGAAACGAACCCGCCGGTCATCTACATCAATGATCCGACGAACTTCTCGGTCTATGACGACGGCAAAGTGACCGTAAGCGGCTATGTCACCGATGAATCCGAAGTCGTTTCCGTAACGGTGAACGGCGAGAATGCCTCCGAATTCGACGGCCGCAACTTCTCCCACACGCTGACGCTCAAAGACGGGTTCCAGTCCGTGAAAGTCGCTGCGAAAGACGAGCATGGAAACGAAATGTCGATCATGCGCCGCTTCTTCGTCGACTCCACGCCGGCTGAGCTCGACATCCTGACCAAGCTTCCGAAGAAGACGGAAGAACCGGAAATCGGCGTGTCGCTCAAGGTGAAAGACAACTTCGACGACATCCGCATCTATGTGAATGACAGCGAAGTGTTCGCCAATGACCTGAGCGAACCGTACGGCAAAAAGAGCTTCAACGAGACGATCGACCTGACCGTTCCGCTTGTTGAAGGCAAGTTCGACTACACGTTCAAGGTGGTGGACCTCGGCGGCCACGAAACCGTCCAGACCGTCACCATTGAACGCAAACTGCCAAAAGGCGAGAAACCGGACAAGCCTGGAAAACCGGGCAATCCAAACCCGGGAACGCCTCCATTGACGCCTCCTGGAAAACCGGCCAACCCCGGTAATCCAGTGACGCCGGGCAACCCTCCAGGGAAGCCGGCAAACCCGGGCAAACCGGTTCTGAACCCGGTCCAGCCGGGCAAACCGGGACTGCCTGGTGCACCCGGCAAGGGAGTCCAGTTCTTCTAAAAAGGGAATCAAGAAAGGAAGCGCTCATTACCGGGCGCTTCCTTCTTTTTGAGTCAGGAGAGGGGGAAAGGGCGAGTGGCGCGAGTTTGGCGCTGAGTGGCGCAAGTTTGAGCTCGAGTGGCGCAAGTTTAAGTCCGAGTGGCGCGAGTTCGGCTCCGAGTGGCGCAAGTTTGCCTGGAGACCAAGGATAGGCGGAAAGGCTCTTGATCCGTGAAGACAAATAATAGCCCCCGCGACTCATGGACACGGCGGCCGGCCGGCGATACAGTAGAGGGGAAGAACGGAAAGGCCAGGAAATAAGAGGGTAGAAGGCGCTGGGTAATTGTGCCTATGAACAGGTCCTTAGAAATATGGTACAATAAGGTTTCACGGAGCTTGAATGGAAGACATCCCGATTCTCTGATATATGATACAATCGTGTTGAATGAGGTGAGAACATGGTGGGACGCAATCAGCCGTGCCCTTGCGGCAGCGGTAAAAAGTACAAGAAGTGCCATGGCGCGGTCGATCAGGCCACGGTCAATCAATTGATCGGCCAGGAGTTGGAACAGGTCATCAGCAGGTTCTTTACGACCCATCCGAAACCGGCTGACATCCGGACAAACGCAGATCTGTTTACGGAATGGGAGCGTCGGCTGGCGCCTTACTATGACCGGGAAACGATACATAGCCAGGCCATCGAGTATCTTTATTTGATCAAAGAGCCGGTTGCCTGGCAGGAACACATCCGTTCTGCCAAGACGAAGGCGGAACGGCCGACAGTCCGACGGATCCTTTCAAACTGGGAGCAGCCGCTCACGCTGTTCGCGGTGGTGGACTCGGTCAGTGACGGAGTGGCCGTCCTCCGCGACGTGCTCCAAGGCGGCACTTACCGCTGGAACGTCCCAGAAGACATGGAGATCGTGAAAGGTGAATCCGTGTTCGGCCACTTCCTGCTCGCGGGCGAAAAAGAGGCCGTTCTGCTCATGAACAGCCTGGCATTCGTTGACCCCGGACTGGAAGGCATCTCCGAACAGGCTGCCCGTCTCCGCTCATTAAAGAAGCATCTGGACAGCCGCAGGTTCCTCCAGCGGTACATGCTCGACCTGTATGAAATGATCGGCCACGGCGAGTCAGAAGCCGGCGACCGGATCGTTGCCGGTCATGATGAGGGCGGTGACTCGCCGGAAGAGAAGGCTCCGAAAGAGGAACCGAAGGAAAACGGTGCAGCAGACACGGACGAAACGATCCTCGGCCTTGTCGGTCGTTACCTGGATGAAAACCAGATCAAATCGGCAGAGCTGGAGCAAAAGACGGAACGTTTCCTGGATGAAGTGAATCCGAAAGCGCGAAAACTTGAAGGCGTTGCGGCGGGCGCCATCCGCTTTGGCCAGATGACCGGGCTGCTCGGGGAATTTGAAGTCGCCCGGACGAAAATCGCCGAAGAGTTTGATGTCTCTCCTTCCACCGTGCAAAAGTATGCCGATGACATGCTGAAGTTCCACAAAGAAGAAGAAAAGGTCTTTTGACCGCAGCCCGTTCCATTAAACAATGGGGCGGGTTTTTTTTATGCTTTCAGTCCCGGAAAATCCGTCTTGGTTTTAACGGCCGTCCCTACAGGGTACTTAATGCATACTACCCCAACAGGAGGGAATTGCGATGAAGCGTGAAAATCACAGCCCCGAAGAAACAGCCGATTCGTTGGAAGGACAGTCGTTCGCCGATCGTCATCCGGAGTTTGAACGGGAGATCAATGACTCGGTCATTCCGTCTGAAGCGGTGCTTGAAGAGAGCGTCGGCCAGCGGGGATTCTTTAACGAGGAAGACCGCCTTGAAGCGGAAGCAGAAGGACGGCTGGAGGATGAAGGAGACTATGTGGAAGGAACTGCCGGGCGAGAAAGCGCTGTTGCGGCAGAACCTGATGCCGTTGCCCGCGGGAACCGGAAAGTCCGCCTTCATGAAAGAGACGCCGAACATTTGGACGACGAGGTGATCGGCATCGATGACGGGTCGGTCAACTCCAGGGGCGTTGATCGCCGGCCGGACGACGGCTCTGTCAGTATCGGTGCGGATTACCGGGAACTGAAAAATGAAGAGTTGAATCGCGGGGCCGACAATGCCGTATCAGAAGGCAGGCTGCCGCCTGAAATGGGCGGAGAGGAGGAACCGTTTTCCGGCGTTCGCACGGGAGCGGCAGACCCTAACCTCGGCCCTGCACCGTTTGGCGATCCGGCCGTGGATGAAGTGGACCGAAGCCCCGCACGCGACCATATCGACGACCGTCATCGGGAACGGTTCATGTAACCTCGAAAAAAGGGCCCTACGTCAATTGTTGGGGTGAGGACATCGTCCTCACTCTTTTTTAGGCCACATGAATTTCCAA
>NZ_JBHLWY010000029.1:0-3920 GCF_042432615.1 Bhargavaea ullalensis | reverse complement strand
GTCAAGATAGAAAAGTTGAAGGTCGGGCCAAGTTGACTATTTTGTTTAGCGTGAGCCGTACGGATGCGTCCTCGAGTCGTACGGATTGAGTGTTGAACCGTACGGATCGGACGTTGAGTCGTACAGGTTGGTTCTTCCAGAGGTGAGCCGTACGGATGTGCTCCCGAGTCGTACGGATCGAGTCTTGAACCGTACGGATCGGACGCTGAGTCGTACAGGATATTCCTTCCAACCCCACTGTCGAACCGAACAATCCCGCCCCCCAATCCATACCGCTCTCAGACCATACAGCCCTCCCCGCCCCTCGCGGTCATGTCCCTCCCGCACCCCGCATACGATGGATGGATGATGCGGGAGAGGAGGGGTTGGATGTGGCATGAACCGGTGGCGGGGATTTTGACGGCGGTGGATGCGGTGGCGGTGTATGCCGTGCTGCCGCTGAGGAGGAACCGGCTGCCGCTTGCGATGTGGACAGGCGCGCTTCACATGATTTTTCCGTTTGCGGGTTTTTTGGCGGGCGGCGCGGCAGCGGCTCTGCTTGCCGGGCTCGGCGTCTACATCTCGGCCATCCTGCTGATCCTGCTCGGGCTTCATATGATTTTGTCGGATGAGGGGGCCGATGTGAAGATGCCCCCTTATGTGCTTGCCGCGCTCCTCAGCATGGACTCCTTTTCAGTGAGCATGTCATTTGGTATGCTTCAGTTAGACATGATCCGGTTCATTGTCAGTGCGGGAACGAGCGCCTTCGTCCTGTCTTGTGGAGCCTTGTACATGAGGGGGACGTTCAACAAGATCGGAGGGAGGCGGCTCCGGTTCATCGCCGGGGCAGGGCTTGTACTCATGGGCGTGCTGCCGCTGCTTTGATGTTCAGCCGGGTCGGATGGGGCGGTGAGGGGAATGAATATATTATTCGTCTGTACAGGAAATACTTGCCGGAGCCCGATGGCCGAGGCGATTCTCAAAGGAGAGGGGATCCCGGGCGTTGCGGTCCGGTCGGCGGGGGTGTCGGCGGTCGGGGGCCTGCCTCCGGCGCATCATGCCGAGTCGCTGATCAAAGAAAACGGGTTGCCGCCGGCGGGTCCGTCGGCAGTTGCCGATGAGGCGCTCGTGGACTGGGCGGATCTGATCCTCGCGATGACGGACAGCCACCGGCGGGCGCTGGAGCGGTCCGTCCGGCTGGCAAAGGGAAAGACTTTCCTATTAAATAGCTACGTTGGCCTCGGTGACCGGGATATCGCAGATCCGTTCGGAGGGGGCGAAGAGGACTACCGTAGAGCGTTTGGCGAATTAAACAAGGCGGTCGGCCTTCTTGCCGAATCGCTCCGCCGGAACATGAAGCAGCCCTGAAATTGGGCTGTATTTTTATTTTCATAATAATGATATGATGAGGGTGTAAACGTAAAGGAAAGAAGGGAAAGCGGATGAAAGTAGCGATTTCTTCCGATCACGGCGGCAACCGGCTGCGCGCCGAGATCAAGGACCTCATGGACGAAATGGGCATTGAGTACGAAGATTTCGGGCCGCGGGACGACGGGTCCGTAGACTATCCGGACTATGCGAAGCCCGTGGCGGAGCGGGTGGCCGCCGGTGATTTCGAACGCGGCATCGTCATCTGCGGCACCGGCATCGGCATGTCGATCGCGGCCAATAAAGTCAAAGGCATCCGCTGCGCGCTCTGCCATGATGTGTTCAGCGCAAAAGCGACTCGGGGCCACAATGACTCCAATGTCCTGGCGATGGGCGAGCGGGTCATCGGTCCGGGCCTGGCACGTGAGATTGCCAAGACTTGGCTCGAAGGCGAATTCGAGGGCGGCCGTCATCAGCGCCGCATCGACAAGCTGTCCGAGCTCGAACAGTAAGGGGGGGTGAAGCCTCTTGGATGCACGCCAGCTATGGAAGCTGCAGCTTGAGGAAATCCTTGGACAGCTGGAGGAACAGGCAGATTTCCGCCCGGGACAGCTGTTCGTCGTCGGGTGCTCCACGTCCGAAGTGGCCGGGAGCCGCATCGGCACCGGCGGGGCGCTTGATATTGCAGAAGTGCTCTACGGACCGTTAAAAGCATTTGCGGACCGGAACGGCCTTTATCTCGCGTTTCAGGGGTGCGAACACATCAACCGGGCCGTGACGCTCGAGCGGGAAGCGGCCGAGCGGTATGGCCTCGAGCCCGTCACCGTCGTACCGGTGGTCCGGGCCGGCGGATCGATGTCCGCCCATGCCTACCAGACGATGGCGGATCCGGTCGTCGTCGAAGGCGTCCGGGCGCATGCCGGCATTGACATCGGCCAGACGCTCATCGGCATGCAGCTCCGGCCGGTCGCCGTGCCGCTCCGCGCCTCGGTGGACCGGGTCGGCGAGGCGGTCGTGACGATCGCGAAAACACGGCCGAAGCTGATCGGCGGCGCACGTGCGGTATACGAACCGCCGGAACCCGAAGAATCCGAAAGCGAAGAGGAAGAAGGATACGCAGGCATCAACTCGAAATTCACCGAAGAAGAAAACTAAAGAGAATGCGGAAGGGGAATGAAGAAGTGGAGCAACTCTTACACGTGAAGAATGAGGACAAAGCAGTGTTTGACGCCATCATGGCGGAGAAAAAGCGCCAGCAGGACAACATTGAACTGATCGCATCGGAAAACTTCGTGTCGGAAGCCGTCATGGAAGCCCAGGGCTCCGTGCTGACAAATAAATATGCGGAAGGCTACCCGGGCAAGCGCTACTACGGCGGCTGCGAACATGTGGACGTTGTCGAGAACATTGCACGCGACCGTCTGAAGGAAATCTTCGGCGCCGAATATGCCAACGTCCAGCCGCACTCCGGCGCACAGGCGAACATGGCCGTCTACTTCACGGTGCTTGAGCAGGGCGACACGGTGCTCGGCATGAACCTGAGCCACGGGGGACACCTGACCCACGGCAGCCCGGTCAACTTCTCCGGCGTCCAGTACAACTTTGTCGACTACGGCGTCGATAAAGAAGACGAAATGATCGACTATGAAGATGTCCGCCAAAAGGCGCTCGAGCATAAGCCGAAAATGATCGTCGCGGGCGCCAGCGCCTATCCGCGCCAGATCGACTTCAAGAAATTCCGAGAGATTGCGGACGAAGTCGGTGCTTACCTCTTTGTCGACATGGCGCACATTGCCGGGCTCGTGGCGGCCGGACTTCACCCGAATCCGGTTCCTCACGCGCACTTCGTCACTTCGACGACGCACAAAACACTCCGCGGCCCGCGCGGGGGACTGATCCTCTCCACGGAAGAATTCGGCAAGAAGCTGGACAAGTCCATCTTCCCGGGCATCCAGGGCGGTCCGCTCATGCACGTCATCGCCGCGAAGGCCGTTGCGTTCGGGGAAGCACTGCAGCCGGATTTCAAAGACTACATCCAGCAGGTCATCGACAACGCAAAAGTGCTCGGCGAAACGCTCAAATCCGAAGGCGTCGACCTCGTGTCCGGCGGCACGGACAACCACCTGCTGCTCCTCAACCTCCGCTCGCTCGGGCTCACCGGCAAAGTGGCGGAAGCCGTGCTCGATGAAGCCGGCATCACGGTGAATAAAAACACCATCCCGTTCGATACGGAAAGCCCGTTCGTTACGTCCGGCGTCCGCATCGGCACACCGGCCGTCACATCGCGCGGCTTTAAAGAAGAAGAAATGAAGGAAATCGGCACGATCATTGCCAAACTCCTCAAAAACCACGAAGACGAAGCGGTCAAGCAGGAAATCAAGGAACGCGTGGCCGCCCTCACTTCGAAATTCCCGCTCTATGAATCTTGATCGGATGAAAGGACCTGCCTCTGCGGCAGGTCCTTTCCCATGTCCGGGTGATGCGCCGGTGCATTTTTCATTTTCAGGCTCTACAATGTTAGTTGGGGTATAGGTACAATACCTCTAAATAAAAAAGGCACGCAAACTTCCAAT
>NZ_JBHLWY010000003.1:0-18052 GCF_042432615.1 Bhargavaea ullalensis | reverse complement strand
GTTGGAAATTCATGTGGCCTAAAAAAGAGTGAGGACGATGTCCTCACCCCAACAATTGACGTAGGGCCTTTTTATTCTGTGAATGTGAGATTGATTTCCGGCGGAAGCCAAGCCGCCTCCGCTGCAATCCGCACCATAGTAACCCGGATGAAGACGGGGGGATGGCGGACAGGCAAACCAGCTGAAAGCGCGGGGCGGATTGCGGAAAACCAGGAACCGTCGCGGATTGTGACAGCTTTGTCTCAAAAGTCTCCGGCCAGGCCTGCATTTATTGAGACGAAGGAAAAGTTTTTTTAAAACGGGTGGAGGAAAGTGGGGGGATGTGGTACATTAAGTTTACGATGTGGGGTGAATCCTAATGTTCATGGGGGAATATCAGCATACGGTTGATTCGAAGGGCCGCATCATCATCCCGGCCAAGTTCCGCGAGCATTTGGAGGGCGGCTTTGTTGTCACCCGCGGATTGGATCAGTGCCTGTTCGCCTACCCTATGGACGAGTGGAAGCGGCTGGAAGAGAAACTGAAAGCCCTTCCCGTCACGAAAAAGGATGCCCGCGCATTCACCCGGTTCTTCTTTTCCGGGGCGACTGAAGTGGAACTTGATAAGCAGGGACGCGTCAATATCCCTGCGAGCCTGCTCGGTTATGCAAAGCTGGAAAAGGACTGCGTCGTTCTTGGTGTCTCAAGCCGGATTGAAATCTGGTCGAAGGGATCGTGGGAAGAGTACTTTGAGGAATCTGAGGAATCATTCAACGAAATTGCCGAGAACATGATTGACTTTGACATCTGAAACGGCGGAAGAAAGCGAGGGGACGGGCATGTTCGACCATGTGACCGTATTGAAGAAGGAAACGGTTGACGGGCTGAACATCCGCCCGGACGGCATATACGTGGACTGCACGCTCGGCGGAGGCGGCCACAGTGAATACCTGGCGGCACAGCTCGGGGAAGGCGGCAGGCTCATCTGCTTTGACCAGGATCCCGAAGCCATCCGCCACGCCGGCGAACGGCTTGCCCCCCACCTGGATAAAATCACTTTTGTCCGGGAGAACTTCCGCCACCTGAAAGAGGAATTGCAGCGGCTCGGCATCTCGGGGATCGACGGGATCCTGTATGATCTCGGCGTATCATCCCCGCAGTTTGACACGCCGGAACGAGGATTCAGCTACCGGTTCGACGCACCGCTCGACATGAGGATGGACACGGATGCGCAACTGACCGCCCGCGAAGTCATCAACGAGTGGGCGTATGAAGACCTTGTACGGATTTTCTTCCGCTACGGAGAAGAAAAGTTTTCCAAGCAGGTTGCCCGCAAAATCGAATCGGCCCGCAAAGAACGGCCGATCGAGACGACATTCGAGCTGGTCGAGCTGATCAAGGCCGGCATTCCGGCGGCTGCCAGGAGAACCGGGGGCCATCCGGCCAAGCGGATTTTCCAGGCCGTCCGGATTGCGGTGAACGACGAGCTCGGCGCAGCGGAAGATTCGATTTCCGATGCAATCGGACTCCTGAATCCAAAAGGCCGGATCAGCGTCATCACTTTCCATTCGCTCGAAGACCGGCTCGTCAAGACGATGTTCAAGGAAGCGTCGTCGCTGCCGGACCTCCCGCCGAATCTTCCGGTCATCCCGGAAGGAATGGAACCCGTCCTGAAGCTTATCACGCGAAAGCCGATTCTTCCCTCGGAGGAAGAGCTGGCCGTCAACAAGCGCTCCCATTCCGCCAAGCTGCGGATCGCCGAAAAGAGATGAAGGCTGCCCTGCATTTGCACAGGGGGCCGGAGAGATAAAAACAAAATGAGAATGTGATCAGTTCTAATAATAAGGGGGACCAGATGAATGGCGCTTGAAGCACGCAAGTTTGACTACGCATACATACAGGAACCCGACATCACCCGCGTTCCGGAAACAGAGCCGGACGCACGCCCCTCTCGAAAGAGAAAGCTGTTCACGAAGGGCGAAAAGGTCCTGTTTGTTGCGTTCGTGGCAGGATTGGCTCTGTTTGCCGTATTCCTGCTGCAGGCACAATCCGCGATCAATGCAACAAACAAGGAAGTCCAGATCATTCAGCAAGAAATCGCGGAAACGTCCAAACATAATACGGATTTGTCCATTCAAGTGAGAGAGAAATCGACCTACGAGCGGATCTGGGGCAAGGCGCAGGAGCTCGGTTTGACTCTCAATGAAAAAAATGTGAAGGTCGTGCCTGGACAATGAAGAAAAGATTTCGTTTCCAATGGGGAGCCTTCCTGATGTTTTGTGTCTACGGGGGGCTCTTTTTTCTGTTATTCGCCAGGTTCCTGTTTATCCAGGTGACCGGCGAGGTGGAAGGCCGTCCGCTCGCCGCCATGGCGCAGGCAAAGTATGAACGGGCAAGCGTCCTCAGTGCCGACCGCGGCCGCATTCTCGACCGGTCGGGCGAAGCGATCGCGGAAGACACGCTGAGCTATAAGCTGATCGCCGTGCTGAGCAAAAAGGCCAGCGACGGCATCAAGGACAAGTCGAAAATGCGCCACGTGCTGGACCGGGAAAAGACGGCGCGCGAACTCTCCGGACAGATCGGCCTGACCTACGAGGAGATCCTCGATCTGCTCAACCGCCAGGACGATCCGGACGTCTACCAGGTGGAGTTCGGAGCGGCAGGGCGAAATCTGAGCCATGACAAAATGAAGAAAATCCAGGAACTCAACCTGCCGGGCATCCAGTTTGTCAAGGACAAGAAGCGATTTTACCCGAACGGCATGTTTGCCTCCCACTTGATCGGCTTCGCACAAAAAGAGGAGGAGAAAGACGGCACCGTCAAGACGGTCGGCCAGATGGGACTCGAAAAGACGTTCAATGATCTGCTGTCGGGAACCGACGGGAAAATGGAATACAAAAGCGACACATGGGGCTTCCTCCTCCCCGGGACAAAAGAAAAAGTGACGCCTGCCGTTGACGGGGCGGATATCCGCCTGACGATCGACAAGACGATCCAGAACTTCGTTGAAGACGCGATGAACCGCGTGCAAAATGAATATTCACCCGAGCGGATGTCCGTCATCGTGGCGGATCCGAAAACCGGCGAGATCCTGGCGATGAGCCAGCGCCCGTCATTCAATCCGGAAACGAGAGAAGGGCTGTCGTCCAACTGGCTGAACGAAGCGGTCCAATACACGATCGAGCCGGGCTCGACGATGAAGATCTTCACGCTCGCTGCCGCGGTGGAAGAGGGCGTCTGGGCGCCGAATGACTTCTACAAGTCAGGCAGCTACACGCTCTATGGAACGACGATCAATGACCACAAGAAAGCCGGCTGGGGCTATATCAGCTTCCTCGAGGGCTTCCAGCGCTCGTCCAACGTTTCGATGGCTTATCTGCTTGAGCGGATGGGGGATGACGCGTTCATGAACCATCTGCGCGATTTCGGCTTCGGCGAAAAAACCGGGATTGACCTCCCGGGCGAAGCGTCCGGCGTGCTCAACGATGCCGGACCGATCGAGCGGCTGACGACCACCTACGGCCAGGGATCGACCGTGACGCCGATCCAGATGGTCCAGGGTGCAACGGCGATCGCAAACGGCGGAACGATGATGAAGCCGTATGTGATCGAGGAAATCCGCAATCCGAATACGGATGAAGTGCTCCGGGAAGGAAAGCCCGAGGAAAAAGGGAATCCGGTTTCTCCCGAAACGGCGAAGACCGTGCTCGAAGCGATGGAATCGACCGTCACTTCCGAACACGGGACAGGCAAGATCTTTGCGCTCGGTGATTATTCGGTTGCCGGCAAGACCGCAACCGCCCAGATCCCGAACGGCCGCGGCGGGTTCCTCCGCGGCAACAACAACCTCATGTACGGCTTTCTCGGCATGGCGCCTGCGGATGACCCGCAGCTGATCGTCTATGTCAATGTCCATAAACCGAAGCTGCCGGCAGGCGAATACGGAGCCATTCCGGTTTCGAAGATCTTCAAGCCCGTCATGGAGAACAGCCTGAAGCACTTGAACATCCGCCCGGACGAAGAAAGCGGGACCGAAGAGCAGATCAAACTGTCCGACTGGGAAGGGGAGTCCTCTTCCGCTGTGGCGGGAGAACTTGGCGCGAAGGGCATCGAGCCCGTCGTGATCGGGAACGGCGGCGAAGTGAGCGGCCAGTTTCCCCAGGAAGGGACAACGGTCCTGCCGGGCGGCCTCGTCATCCTGAAGACGGAAGGCCCGGCTGCGCTGCCTGACTTCACGGGATGGTCCAAGCGGTCGGTCCTCGCATTTGCATCGCTGTCCGGCCTATCAATCGAAATGCACGGGGAAGGCTATGCCGCGTCGCAAAGTGCATCCGCCGGTACCGTCCCGGGAAGCGATGCTCCGATCGTCGTGAAATTCGAAACACCCGACGAACAGCACTCCGCCAAGGAGGAGGCTCCGTCGGATGAAGAGGAATACCCCCTTGACTGATGCCGAATAGCGCCCGGCCGGTACTCATACGCTAAAAGAAAAACACAAGGTGGGAAAACGTGCGCCGCTTCATTGAAACCCGGATGAGGAAACGCCTCCGGCTGGCTTTCATTCTTCTCGCATTGCTGTTCGCAGCGCTCGTCGTGAAGCTGTTCCAGGTGCAGATCGTCCGAAACCAGGAACTGACTGAAAAGGCGATGGAAAACTGGGACCGCGAGCTGCCGTTCGCCGGCGTCCGGGGAGAGATCCGTGACCGCAACGGCAAGAAAATCATCGGAAACAAAGTCGCCCCGACACTTTATTTTATGCCCTCCCAGAACCGCGACATTCCGGCGGCAGCCGCAAAGCTGGCACCGCTCATCGGGGCGGACCGCAATTTGCTGGAGGAAAAAATGTCCAAGCGGGAATCCATCATCAAGCTGGCACCGGAAGGCAAGAACATCCCGTATGAAGTGGCGATCGAAATCGGCCGGCTCGGCATTCCCGGTCTTTATACGGGCGTCGACTATGTCAGGGATTACCCATACGGCGACATGCTGTCGCGGCTTGTCGGCTTCACCGGATACGATAACCAGGGGCTGGCGGGCATCGAATATGAGTACAACGATTACCTCACCGGCAAAGGCGAGAAGATCCGGATGTACACCGACGCGCGCGGGAATCCGCTTCCCCATGTGGGCGACGGCTGGATCCCGGGTGCCGGGGGGGCGGATGTGGAACTGACGATCGACCTGCGAATCCAGGAAATCGTGGAGCGGGAACTCAGCCAGGCGATGTTGAAGTATGAGGCCGATCAGGCGCTCGCCATCGTCATGGCTCCGGACACAGGGGAAATATTGGCTCTCGCTTCGGCGCCCAATTTTGACCCATCAGACTATGCATCTGTTGATCCATCGATTTATAATAGGAACTTGCCGGTGTGGATGACATTTGAGCCGGGTTCCACTTTCAAGATCATCACGCTCGCCTCCGCTCTTGAAGAAGGGGTCGTGAATCTCCACGACGATTCGTTCTTTGACCCCGGCCATGTCACGGTCGGCGGTGCCCGGCTGCGCTGCTGGAAGAGGGAGGGCCACGGATCGCAGACTTTCCTGGAAGTCGTCGAAAACTCCTGCAACCCGGGCTTTATCGAACTCGGCCGGCGGGTCGGCCCCGAAAAGCTGACCTCCTATATCCGGGAATTCGGATTCGGGACGCCGACGGGAAGCGGGATTGCGGGCGAGGCTTCGGGAATCCTGTTTTCTCCTGAAGCCTACGGTCCGGTGGAACATGCGACCACCTCGTTCGGCCAGGGGATTTCCGTCACGCCGATCCAGCAGGCCCAGGCCGTGGCGGCTGCCGTGAACGGCGGACGGCTCATGCAGCCGTATATCGTGAAACGCATCGTGGACCATGAAACCGGCGAGGAAATTGAACGGTCCGAACCGGTCGCCAAGCGGCAGGTCATCAGCGAGGAAACGTCCAAGAAAGTCCGGGAAGCACTCGAGTCAGTCGTTGCCAACGGCTCCGGACGCAATGCGTTCACGGACGGGCTGCGGGTCGGAGGAAAAACGGGAACCGCACAGAAAGTGGAAGACGGCCGGTACAAGGACGGAGACTACATCGTTTCGTTCATCGGCTTCGCGCCGGCAGATGATCCGGACATCCTCGTCTATGTCGCCGTGGACGGACCGAAGAACGAGGTGCAGTTCGGCGGCGTCATTTCGGCGCCGATGGTCGGCCGGATCATCTCGGACATCGCCCCGCTAAGGGGAATCGAGCCGAGAGAAGGCCAGCTGGAACGCGAATACAGATGGGGGGACCCTGTCCAGGTCCGTGTTCCCGACCTGACCGGACGGAGCCGGGACGAACTGATGAAGTTGTTCCACACCATCAAGATCGAATGGAACGGGCCGCCGGAAGGGCAGGTGATCCGGCAGCTTCCCGCCGCCGGCACACTTATGGAAGAATCCGGAACGATACACCTGTACGCCGGGCCGGCCAACAAGACTAATGATTGATATGCCTTCCGGGCATTCGCTTTAAAGGAGATTTCTATCATGACACTCGCCACAACGATCACGATCATCGCGGTCGCCTTTATCCTGACCGCGCTGCTCGCATTTCCGCTCATCCCGATGCTCCGCCGGCTTAAGTTCGGCCAGAGCATACGGGAAGAGGGGCCGAAAGCCCATTTGAAAAAAGCCGGCACCCCGACGATGGGCGGTCTCATTTTCATCGTGGCCATCATCGCCGCATCGCTCATCCTCGGGTTCATCTTTGACCTGCTGACAACCCAGACGATCGTGCTCCTGATCGTGCTTGCGGGATTCGGTCTCATCGGGTTTCTCGACGACTTCATCAAGGTCGTCCTGAAACGCAATCTCGGACTGACCTCGCTGCAAAAGCTGATCGGGCAGATCGTCATCGCGGTCGTCTCCTATCTGCTCCTGCGTCTCGGGCCGTTTGAGACGACGGTCGGCCTCCCGTTCACTTCCTGGGAGATCGATCTCGGGCCGCTTTACGTTGTCTTCCTGATTTTCTGGCTTGTCGGCTTCTCGAATGCCGTCAATCTGACGGACGGTCTCGACGGCCTGGTCGCCGGGACTTCCTCGATTGCCTTTGCGGCGTTCGGGGTCCTCGGACTCGTCTACGGACAGGAAGACCTCGCGCTCGTTGCGTTCACCGTCACCGGCGCACTGCTCGGCTTCCTGATGTTCAACGCCAATCCGGCAAAGATCTTCATGGGGGACACCGGCTCGCTTGCGCTCGGGGGGGTGCTGGCCATGCTTTCCGTGCTCATGAAGCAGGAGCTCCTGCTTCTGCTCATCGGCATTGTGTTTGTCATTGAAACCCTGTCCGTCATCCTGCAGGTGGCCTCGTTCAAGACGACGGGCAAGCGGATTTTCAAGATGAGTCCGATCCATCACCATTTTGAGCTTTCAGGCTGGTCGGAATGGAAGGTCGTCATCGTATTCTGGTCGGCGGCACTTGCCGCGGCCCTCATTTCCGTTCTGCCGGAGGTGCTTTAAGGATGAAACAGATCGATGCATTCAAAAATAAACAGGTGCTCGTGCTCGGCCTTGCCAAATCCGGCTCGGCCGCTGCACGGCTGCTCCATTCGCTCGGGGCGGCGGTGACCGTCAACGATGCTCGGGAAGAAGATCCCGAGGCGGATCCCCTGAAAGCGCTCGGCGTCGAAGTGATTCTCGGGGGTCACCCGGAAGGCCTGCTCTCACGCGGATTTGACTATGTGATTAAGAATCCGGGAATCCGCTATGATCATCCGATCGTCTCCGGTGCCCTCCGGAAGGGGATTCCCGTCTGGACGGAAGTGGAGCTCGCCTGGCTCATCAGCGAGGCGCCGTTCATCGGCGTCACCGGATCAAACGGCAAAACGACGACCACCACTCTTTTGCATCACATGCTGCACATGGGCGGCAAAAATCCGCTGATTGCCGGCAATATCGGCACGCCGGCGTGCACCGTTGCGGCTGCCGCCGAATCGGATCAGGTGGTCGTGATCGAACTTTCCTCGTTCCAGCTGCTCGGAACGGAAAACTTCAGGCCGGAAATCGCCATCTGGACGAACCTGTATGAAGCCCATATCGACTATCACGGGACCATGGAGGAATACGGGGAGGCCAAGTTCAACATCACACGGAACCAGGGGCCGGACGATGTGCTCATCTACAATGCGGACCAGGAGGCCGTATCCCGTTATGCCCGACGTTCTTCCGCCAAGAAAGTTCCATTTACCTTGGCGGGAAGGGCACGGGAAGGCATCAGCGCAGATGATGCGTCGATTTATTGGCTTGGAGAAAAGCTTCTTGACCGGTCGGACATCGTGCTGCCCGGCCGGCACAACCTGGAGAATATTCTCACCGCGACGGCCGCGGCCATTCTGCAGGGCTGCCCGGTGGAGGCGATCCGCGATGTGCTGTCTTCATTCGCCGGTGTTCGTCACCGCACCCAGTTTGTCCGAGAGTGGAAACACCGCAAGTTCTACAACGATTCAAAGGCAACGAACACATTGGCGACGAAAAGCGCGCTGGAGGCGTTCCAACAGCCGATCTGCCTGCTCGCGGGCGGGCTGGACAGGGGCCATTCGTTCGATGAGCTCCGTCCGTACATGGACAGGGTGAGCTCGGCCGTCGTCTTCGGAGAAACGGCGGAGCGCTTCCGGAAATTTGCCGAGTCATGCGGCGTCCCCGTTGTCCGGGACGCTTCGGAGATCGAGGATGCGGTGGAAATCGCCGCGGAGATCTCATCGGAGGGGGATACGGTGCTGCTGTCGCCGGCATGCGCAAGCTGGGATCAGTATCCGAGCTTTGAAATCCGCGGAGACCGGTTCATCCAGGCCGTCCAGAAACTGTAGACGCAACGGGTGATCCGCCCGCACCATTGACCAAGGAAGGATGCATGCACTGGAAAAGAGGCTTGCCGCCGTCTTCTTCTTGAGCGCTGCCGCTCTGAGTCTGCTGGGCGTCGCCTTTGTCCACTCCGCCGGCTCCTACTGGGGGGAGATCCACTACGGGGACTCGCTTCCGTTTGCGGCGAAGCAGGGCATTTATCTGGCGGTTTCTGCCGCTGCCGCCGTCTTCATCCTGAAATCCCGGAGCATCGGGAACAAAAAGTTGTGGACAGCCGTCTACATCGCGGCCGTCCTTCTGCTCGCAGCCGTGCTCGTCCCCGGCATCGGAGCGGTGCGCAACGGGTCGCAGAGCTGGATTGCCCTCGGGCCGTTCAGCCTGCAGCCGGCGGAATTCGCCAAAATTGCCGTCATCGGAAAGCTCTCCTCCATGCTGGCGGAAAACCGCGGCCGCAAAGTGTTCCGGCCCGGACATTTTGTGGTCATCCTGCTGCCGGCCGCGCTCATCATGCTCCAGCCCGATTTCGGCTCGATGATGATCATGGTCACGGCCGCATTCGCGGTGCTGCTCGTCGGCGGCTATCCGCTGAAGTTCTTCTTCGGATTGGCGGGTGCCGGAGCGGCGGGGATTGCCGGGCTCATCGCCGTTGCGCCTTACCGGATGGACCGGATCAAGGCGTACCTGGATCCGTGGAGCGATCCGCTCGGAACCGGATTCCAGGCGATCCAGTCGCTCCTTGCGACGGGGCCGGCGGGGCTGACCGGCTTCGGCTACGGCCAGAGCCGGCAGAAGTTCCTTTATCTCCCCGAGCCGCAGAATGATTTCATATTCGCCATCATCGCGGAGGAGACGGGGTTCATCGGCGCCGTGTTCGTCATCGGCCTGTTCTTCCTGATGGCCGCATCCGCCATCGGACTGGCGGCACGGCAGCGCGAACCGCTGTCGTTCTATATGATTTCCGGGATGGCGGCGATGCTCGGATTCCAATCATTCCTGAATATCGGCGTCGTCTCGGGATTGCTCCCGGTGACCGGCGTCACGCTGCCGTTCATCAGTTACGGCGGCTCATCACTTCTTGCCGCGTGGATTGCGGCCGCCCTCATCCTGAGGTTCGCCACGGGCGCGGGGGAGGTTAAAAGGAGGCCTGGCGATGGACAAAGTAATCGATATTGAAGAACGGATCCCCTCGCTCAGGGAGAAGAGGAAGAGGAGGACGAACCGGAAATTCATCTTCCTCCTCCTCCTGTTCCTCCTGGTTCTCGCCGTGCTGCTCTACTTCCAGTCGCCGCTCAGCAAAGTGGAATCCGTCGGGGTGGAAGGCGCCAGGCTGAACAGCGGGGAGGACTACATCCGCGCATCCGGAATATCGGAGGGGGACGCGCTGTGGGGCTTCCGGAAATCGGAATCCGCACGGAAAGTCGCTTCCCTTCAGGGAGTGAAGAATGCGGAGATCGCCAGGACGGGCCTCCGATCCGTCACGATCAAAGTGGAGGAATGGGAACCGGCCGCCCTCATCGAAGAAGAGGGGGCCTTCCATGCCGTTCTGGCAAACGGCGAAGTCTTCTCCGCCCCTGCCGGCCCCGTTCCCGCTCCGATTCTCACCGGATTTAAGCCCGGCAAGGAAATGAACCGGATGGTCAAGGAACTGGATGGACTTCCGGGAAGCGTCCGCGCACTTATCTCCGAAGTGAAAAGCAGCGGGGATAAGGAGAACCCGGATGCCATCACCGCCTATATGTCGGACGGCTATGAAGTGAGGGGCGTCATATCCGGATTCTCGGAGAAGATGGCTTACTATCCGTCGATCGTCTCCCAGCTGTCCGACGAAGGAAAAGGCGTCATTGACCTTGAGGTGGGCTTGTATTTCCGGCCGTACAAAGAAGTGTACGGGGACGGAAGCGATCCGGACGGGGAAAACGGAACAGAAGATGAGGGGACAGCGGCCGAAGACGGATCCGGCGAAGAGGGGGAAGACGGGGAGTGATGTTATTCCCCGCGCCCTGCCGCCGTCCCTCTCGCCGCCGGCGGCAGAAGTTCCGCGGGCGGCTGTACATAAAATTCGCCGGACCGGTCTCCTCTGCCCGGGGCTGCCAGAATCGCGCTTTCCCGGCCATCCGACGCCCCGGCGGCCGGATGAGGGGCGTTCCCGAAGGAATTCAGGTATAATTAACGAATATACTTAACATTGAACAGATAATGAAATAGAATGAGTTTAAGAGGATCAGAAGGAGGTGCCATCCGTTGAGTCAAACCGATATGTATGTGTCATTGGACATCGGTTCTTCCTCCGTTAAAGTGCTGATCGGGGAGATGACGGATCGCTCGCTGCACGTAATCGGAGTCGGAAATGTTAAATCGGAAGGCATCAGAAAAGGTGCCATTGTAGATATTGATGCCACTGTCCAGTCCATCAGGAAGGCAGTGGAACAAGCGGAACGGATGATCGGGATGACCATCCGCGAAGTTGTACTCGGAATACCCGCCAATCAGGTCATGCTCCAACAGGTGAAAGGCGTCGTCGCGGTGAACAGCGAAAACCGAGAAATCACGGATGATGACCTTGACCGGGTCATGCATTCGGCCGAAGTGATGATTCCTGCGGAGCGGGAGCTTGTCAACATCATCCCGCAGCAGTTCATTGTCGATGACCTGGACGAGATCAAAGACCCGCGC
The DNA here is from genome assembly GCF_042432615.1 of Bhargavaea ullalensis. NCBI lineage: Bacteria > Bacillati > Bacillota > Bacilli > Caryophanales > Caryophanaceae > Bhargavaea > Bhargavaea ullalensis. The sequence continues at coordinate 6,598 of NZ_JBHLWY010000003.1, read as the reverse complement.
GGAATGATCGGCGTCCGGCTGGAGATGGACGCAACGCTCGTCACCACCTCCAAGACGCTTCTCCACAATATTCTCCGCTGCGTTGAGCGGGCGGGCCTCCAGATCCGTGAGATTTATCTTCAGCCGCTTGCATCCGGCTATTTTGCCCTTACCGAGGACGAAAAGAGCCACGGGACGGCGTACATAGACATCGGAGGCGGATCGACGACAATCGCCGTCTTCGGTGACGGCCGCCTCGTTTCCGCAAGCTCGCTGCCGGTCGGAGGAGACAATATCACGAAAGACCTGTCGATCATCCTGAAGACGACGACCGGACAGGCAGAGCAGATCAAGCATCAGTACGGCCATGCCTACTATGATGATGCGTCCGAGGATGAATTGTTTGAAGTGCCGGTAGCCGGCGTGGATACGAAAGACCAGTACAGCCAGAAGTACATTTCCGAGATCATCGGAGTCCGTCTTGAGGAATTGTTCGAGATGGTCTTGGACGAGCTGTACCGCACAGGTGTGCGCGATCTTCCGGGCGGCGTCGTCCTCACGGGCGGCATCGCCAAGCTGGAAGGGGTCCCGCAGCTTGCAAGGGAAGTGCTGCAGACAAGGGTCCGGGTGTATGTTCCCGAGTTCATCGGCGTCCGCGAGCCGGGCTACTCCACGGCGGTCGGCCTCATCCGGTATGCCAAGATGGAAGACGAGTTTTTCGGCAACCGCGGAGAGTCCCCGTTTGGCGATGAAATGGAGCCGGCTGCCGCGGCACCGGCCCCCAAAAAGAAGAAACCCGAACGCAGCCGCGACGGCCAGGAGAAGGTCGTCGACCGGATGAAAAAAATCTTTGACAAATTCTTTGAATAATCGCAGTCAACCGTACACCCATAGGAGGAGAAAGCATGCTGGAATTTGATACGAATATCGATGCGCTCGCCGTCATCAAGGTCATCGGCGTCGGCGGCGGCGGCAATAATGCGGTGAACAGAATGATCGAGCACGGCGTCCAGGGCGTGGAATTCATCGCCGTCAACACGGATGCCCAGGCACTCAAGCTTTCGGAGGCCGAAGTGAAGCTCCAGATCGGCGAAAAGCTGACTCGCGGACTCGGCGCCGGCGCCAACCCTGAAGTCGGCAAGAAGGCAGCCGAAGAAAGCAAGGAACAGATCGAGGAAGCGCTGCGCGGCGCGGACATGGTCTTCGTCACCGCCGGCATGGGCGGCGGCACGGGAACGGGCGCTGCGCCGGTCATCGCACAGGTCGCAAAAGACCTCGGTGCCCTTACGGTCGGCGTCGTCACGCGGCCGTTCACGTTCGAAGGCCGCAAGCGGGCCACACAAGCCATCGGCGGCATCGCGGCGATGAAGGAATCCGTCGATACCCTCATCGTCATCCCGAACGACCGTCTCCTGGAGATCGTCGACAAGAACACACCGATGCTCGAGGCGTTCCGCGAAGCGGACAATGTCCTCCGTCAGGGGGTGTCGGGCATCTCGGACCTGATTGCTGTTCCGGGACTCATCAACCTCGACTTCGCGGACGTGAAAACGATCATGCAAAACAAAGGATCGGCACTAATGGGGATTGGTATCTCATCAGGCGAAAACCGCGCGGCCGAAGCAGCAAAGAAGGCCATTTCGAGTCCTCTTCTCGAAACGTCGATCGACGGCGCGAAAGGTGTTCTCATGAACATTACGGGCGGCTCGAATCTGAGCCTGTTCGAAGTCCAGGAAGCTGCCGACATCGTGGCCTCCGCTTCCGACGAAGAAGTGAACATGATCTTCGGGTCCGTCATCAACGACAACCTGAAGGATGAGATCGTCGTCACGGTCATCGCAACCGGCTTCACGGAAGAGCAGCTCAACACGCGCCCGTCGCGCGGCGGCTTCGGTTCTTCCCGGCAGCAGGCCGCACCGCAGCCGGAGCCACGGCAGCAGCAGGCGCCTGTCCGCGGCGAACGCGAGCGGCGCGAAGACCACGGCCAGTACCGGCAGGAGCCGGCACCGCGTCAGAACCAGCAACAGGAAGACGCACTTGATATTCCGACATTCCTCCGCAATCGTCGCAGACGTTGACGGAAACGATACGAAACACCCGGCACCCGGCCCGCTTCATGGCGGACCGGGTGTTTTTTTGTCGTCTTTTCCCGGAAAATTCTCAATCGGCGGCCGCGGGCTTTGACATTTCACGCCCGGCCGCCGTGTTAAATTTGGGACAAGGGAGGGGATGCGGTGTACGGAGAAGTGGCGATCGCCGTCAACTCGGCATTCAACTATGTGCTCCTTTCGTTCGCGGGGAAAGTGTCAAGACGTCCTTGCCGGCGGACACGGATCTTTTTCGCTTCGCTGGCCGGCTCCGTTCCGGTTGTCCTGTTCGGCGCCCATCCGGTGATCGTGGCGGCCGCATTCGCCGTCATGGCGGTTTCTGCATTTGGCGCCAACCGGAATGCGCTGTGGAAAGGCGCGGGCGCCACCATTGTGGCCGCCCTGTTCGCAGGCGGTCTGCTGACGCTCTTTTCGCCGGGCAGTCTCGGCATGCGGGGGACCGCTGCCGTGATGCTGTCATGCGTGACCGCCGTTGCGGGACTTGGGCTGCTCGAGCGCCGCTGGCGGGGCGCGGAGGAGGATTCGTCCTCGGCCTCATTCAAAGCTGAAACGCTGCTCCATGTCTTTGGGGAGAAGATTAAACTCACCGCCTTTGCCGACACGGGCAATGGCTGCACAGAGCCTCTTTCGGGCCGGCCGGTCCATTTCATCTCATACCGGGCTGTCCGGGCGCATCTTCCCGAAGAGGTGAGGGATGCGCTGGAACGGCTCAGGCCGGGCGAAGTGCCCGACATCGGCCTGTTTCCGGCTCATCTCCGGAATCGTCTGCGTCCGGTCCGGGTGACGACGGTCGGCGGCTCGGAATGGGCCGTCGGATTCAAAATCGGGAAGTGGGAATACGCGGAAGGCGGAAGAGAGATCGACGGTTATTTCGTGCTGACCGCCGGGAATGCGGAGTATCCGCTCGGAGCGGATGCCATCCTGCACCGTTCTTCCGTCCAAACAGAAAAAGAAAGGGGATAGTCAATTGCTGACAGGACTGAAAAAATGGCTTGCGGTGATCCTGGATTCTTTGAAGAAAGACGGAACATACTATATAGGCGGACACGAGTCGCTGCCTGTCCCGCTGACCAAGGAAGAAGAGGCGGAGACACTCCGGCTGTTCATGGAAGGCGACCGGGAAGCCCGCGACCGACTCATTGAAAAGAACCTCCGGCTTGTCGTTTATATTGCCCGCCGGTTCGAGAATACGAACACGCACATCGAGGATTTGATCAGCATCGGAGCGATCGGCCTGATCAAGGCGATCGAGACGTTCGATCCCGAAAAGAAGATCAAGCTGGCCACCTATGCTTCGCGCTGCATTGAAAATGAGATCCTCATGCATTTAAGGAAGACGAGCCGGATGAAGTCCGAAGTGTCGTTCGATGAGCCGCTGAATTCCGATGCGGACGGCAACGAACTGCTCCTGTCGGATATTCTCGGCACCGATGAAGATATTATTACCGGCGACGTCGAAAAGAAAATCGAGCGCCAGCATGTTGTTGAAGCGATCTCCCGGCTGGATGACCGCGAGCGGTACATTATGGAATGCCGGTTTGCTTTGTCGGGGCAGGAAGAGATGACGCAGAAAGAAGTGGCCGATCATCTCGGCATTTCACAGTCCTATATATCCAGGCTTGAAAAGAAAATCATCAGTGATCTGCGCGGGCTGCTCAACCATCCGGTCACCTGATGGGTGAAATTGGCGGACCCGCTTCCGAATAGGACAAACCTCCGGGGACAGACTGTAGAGAAACAGAGAAAAGTCCGGAGGATGATGAGATGTCCAACACGAAAGTGGAGATTTGCGGAATCGACACATCTACGCTTCCGCTCATGTCCCATGAACTCATGAGAGAAACGTTCGTCCGTCTCCAATCGGGGGACCAGTCGGCAAAGGAAGAGCTGGTGATCAGCAATCTCCGGCTCGTCCTGAGCATCGTCCAGCGGTTCGCCTACCGCGGGGAACAGGCGGATGACCTGTTCCAGGTCGGCTGCATCGGCCTGCTTAAATCAATCGACAATTTTGACCTGAAGCACAATGTCCGCTTTTCCACTTATGCCGTCCCGATGATCATCGGGGAAATCAGGCGCCACCTGCGCGACCATCATGCCGTCCGCGTTTCCCGGTCACTCCGGGACATCGCCTATAAAGCCATGAAGGCGAAAGAGCAGTTCGTTCATGAAAACCTGAGGGAGCCGACGCTTGACGACCTGGCGGTGATCACGGAAATTCCCGCCGAGGACATTTTGTTCGCCCTTGACGCGATCCAGGATCCGCTTTCCCTCCATGAACCGATCCACCATGACGGCGGGGATCCGGTCTGCATGATGGATCAGCTGCAGGACACGCTCGTCAGCGAAGAACGCTGGCTCACTTACGTGTCGGTCAAGGAAACGGTCCAGCAGCTGGACATGCGCCAGCAGAAAATTTTGTCCAGAAGGTATTACTACGGCGAGACCCAGACGGAAATCGCCAAGGATCTCGGCATTTCCCAGGCACAGATCTCACGGCTGGAAAAACACGCAATCGGCATCATCCGGGAAACGCTCGGAAAGGAAGAACAGGAAAAGAAATATTGACTGATATTCCGGCGCAAGGCTCTCTTATGGGGGGCCTTGCGTTTTTTGCTGTTCGTGCGCATACACTGGACAAAGGAGGAATGGGCATGAAGTTTTCGGACTTGCAGAAAAAGGAGTTTATCGAAGCCGGAAAAGGCAGGCAGCTCGGATACGCGGTCGATGCCACCATTTCGGCGGACGACGGGACCATTGAGCTTTTCCACGTCGGCGGAATGGAAAAGCTCAAGTTTTTCGGAAGCGGTGAAGCTCCGGTGAAAATTCCGGTCAGCCGGATCCTCGTCATCGGCAAGGATGTCGTCCTCGTGGATGATGCCGTTCCCAAAGATTGATTTGTTAATTGAAATACAGACAGTGCCTTGATACAATGAGTGGAGTAACATAAAGAAAAGTGGGAATTGCATTGTCTACAGTGGAAGAACGCCTCAATCATATAAACCAATCCATCCGCCGCGCCTGTGAACGATCGGGCAGGAAGCCGGAGGAAGTCACGCTCATCGCCGTCACGAAATCTGTCGGACCGGAGCGGGCGAGGGAAGTCCTGGATGCGGGAATTGTCGACCTCGGCGAAAACCGCAAGGAAGGCCTTGATGAAAAACAGTCCGCCCTTGGTGATGCAGCGCGCTGGCACTTCATCGGCAGCCTGCAGAGCCGGAAGGTGAAGGACGTCGTGGACCGGATCGACATGCTGCATTCACTGGACCGCGGCAGCCTTGCCGCCGAGATCCAGAAGCGGGCGGGCCGGCCGGTGGACTGCTTTGTCCAGGTGAACGTCTCCGGCGAACAATCCAAAGCCGGCCTGTCTCCGGAAGAAACCGAACCGTTCATCCGTTCGCTTGCCGATCATGATAAAATCCGGATCGCCGGACTCATGACGATGGCACCGAACGCCGATGACGAGCAACTGATCAGAAGCACTTTCCGCGGGCTCCGCGAACTCCGCGACCGGATCGCGGGCCTCGGACTTACACACGCACCGTGTACTGAACTTTCGATGGGCATGTCAAATGACTTCGGCATCGCGGTGGAAGAGGGGGCGACCTTCGTCCGGATCGGCACCGCGCTTGTCGGCTACGAAAGCGGGGAGAGACCATGAGCTTCAAGGACAAGTTCAAAAATTTCTTTTACCTGGAAGAAGATGAAGAAATGACAGAAGAACCCCGGCAGGTCCAAAACGGCCGTCCGATCCGTGCAGTGGAGACGAAGCCGCCTGTTCAGGAACAGGAATGGCGCCAGAAAGACCGCCGGAAACCGGCGGCGGAAAGACGGCCGTCCGAAAGCGGGACAGGCTCGACGGTCGTCAGCCTGCAGAGTCTCAAGAAATCCTCCAAAATGATTCTGGCCGAGCCGCGTGTCTACGCAGAGGCGCAGGACGTGGCGGAACATCTGAAAAACCGCCGGACGGTTGTCGTCAATCTCCAGCGGATCGACCATGGCCAGGGAGTGCGCATCATTGATTTCCTGAGCGGGACTGTTTATGCGCTCGGCGGCGACATCCAGCGCATCGGCACGGATATTTTCCTGTGCGTCCCGGATAATGTGGAACTTTCCGGGGAAATCTCGGATTATCTGTACGACGAATTCGAATGATGGGATGAGATGAGTTTTTATGGTGCTATACTTTTTGCTTCGAGCTGTCCAGATTTATTCTGTCCTGCTCATCATTTATGTCCTGATGTCCTGGGTGCCGAGCACGAGGGAAACATCAATCGGACGGATGCTGGCCTCGATCTGTGAGCCGTATCTCGGCTTTTTCCGGCGGTTCATCCCTCCGATCGGCATGATCGACATTTCACCGATCGTGGCGCTGATCGCCCTGAACCTCATTTCTCAGGGCCTCGTCAACGTATTTCGCATGTTCTGATCCCCACGGCGTGGGGATTTTTTATGTGCGCCCAGCATGGGCGCAGTCTATAGGGTGCAAGTCCCGAGCTGTGAAGGCAGAAGTA
>NZ_JBHLWY010000028.1:0-31600 GCF_042432615.1 Bhargavaea ullalensis | reverse complement strand
ATGTTCAGGAAAAAGAAAAACTGTAGCCAAAGGAGCATTAGGCTCACTTTGTCTACAGTCTGACCGCCGGACGGCTTGTCCGGCGGTTTTTTTCTGTCTTGTTTTATTTCCCCTTGAACTCCGGTTTCCGCTTTTCGGCGAACGCATTCAGCGCCTCGATCCGGTCTCCGGTCGGGATCGTCACTTCATACGCTTTCCGCTCGATCGCGAGGCCGGTCTGAAGGTCGGCGTTCATCCCATTCTTCACGGCGAACTTCGCCTGCTGAAGGGCGATTGGCCCGTTGGCAAGGAGGCTGTCGGTGAATTCGCCGGCCGCCTCCCAAAGGCTGTCCGGGTCGGCGACTTTTGTGATGATGCCGTAGCCGTAAGCTTCTTCCGCTGTCATGCGCTTCGCGGTCAGGATGAGTTCGAGCGCCTTTGCCTCGCCGATGAGGCGCGGGAGCCGCTGCGTGCCGCCCGCGCCGGGGATGATGGCGAGTCCCGTCTCGGTGAGTCCCATCTTTGCTTCAGACGAAGCGATCCGGAAATCGCAGGCGAGTGCGAGTTCCATCCCGCCGCCGAATGCGAAGCCGTTGATCATGGCGATCGTCGGCTGCGGCAGCTTCTCGATCATCGTGAACACTTCGCCCATCTTGTACAGATTGCGCTTCACCTGTTCGTCGGTGAGCGTCTTCCGCTCTTTCAGGTCGGCGCCGACGCTGAAGGCGCGTCCGCTGCCGCCCGTGATGAGCACCACGCGGATGTCCGGATTGATGCGGACCGACTCGACCACCTGGCCGAGTTCTGACACCATGTCATAGTTGAAGGCGTTCATTGATGCCGGCCGGTGGAGCGTGATGATGCCGAGATGTCCCTTCTGTTCATAGCGAATCGTTTCCATGTAAAATTCCCCCTTATGAAATCCCCCGTTTCGTAAAACATACCATGACGCGCCAAAATTCGCCACCAGGCGGGAGAAAATGGCCATTGCATAGTTCCCGCCGGATGGGGTAAGATAGAAATACGAACAAACGTTCTTTTCTTCTGGAGAAAAGGAGGGAGGGGGACCATGCCGCTCATCCCGTCGGAGGCGCTGCCCCATTTTGAAAACCTGATTTACCTGCCGATGCTGCTCATCATCCTGGAACGCGACAAGAAGGCATTCGAAACAGGCCCGTTCAAGCTCAAGCGTCCGTACCTCGCCATGGTGGCGGAAGCCGAGAAGCTCGTGCAGAAGGACCTGAAGGAATCCCGCCTGTACATGCGCCGCCGTTCAATGAAGCTCATCAAAGGGGACCGGGACGACCTGTTCACGGAATATGTATTCATCCACGAGGGATACGAAGACCGCCGCCGCTACCTGAACGTCCGGCTGAGGAACCGGTCGGAAGAGCTGCTCGGCGTGTATCTGACGATGGGGGACCGGGCGATTTGTATGTAAAACTAGGTGTATTCGCGGTTGAATCCCGGGTGGCGCAGGAAGTACTGCATGCGGGAAAACTTTTTATCCAGCCGGCAGGAAAGCGCATATTGGCGGTTCATCGTCTGGATGGAAACGTCCGCACCGATGACCGTCCCGTTTTCCAAACGGATTTCACAGCTGGCGGAATCTCCCCAGTAATCATCAATGCCATGCAGGGCAATCCAAATATTCGCTTCGGACTGCGGAGAAAGCGTCGGCATGAGAATGCAGGGCATGCCGAGGTCCTGGACGATGAGGACCGGAACTTTATGATGGTTTCCGATCAGCCGGCTGGACGTCTGGACCGCCTGGCGCAAAGTGGTGCCGTACAATTCGCAGGATTGCTTAAGGTTGTACAAAGGCCTTCTTTCAAGCAGGAACTGTTCTTTCTTTTCGGTCACAAGCGTATACGCCTTCCCGTCCATGAACATCGGTTCCAGCGCCAATGTATCGAAGGTGATGTAATACGGAGATGTCAATTTTTTGATTTCCATGCCCGCTCCTCCTACAAAGTAATCATATATCCTATTGTAGTTGATATTGGAAATAAGACAAGACTTTATTCTTATTCTTTTAAATAAACAATGAATAAGGAAATTTCTAAAAACAGGGTTGCATCCACCCTCCTTCAGCATATATAATAGGAAAAAGAGCCAGGTGGTGAAGGGAATGGAGCAATATTATTCATACGCAGAGTTTTTGAAGGCAGTCGGCAAAGGTCGCGCAAGCCAGGGGGAGCAGCTGCTCAATGACATTTACATGGATCTGTTCCTCAAGCATGTGCATCGTGAACAGATGAGGGATCGCCTGATTGCGCTGATTGACGACGCGCTTGACCGGAAAGACAAAAAGGGCTTCCTCGACTACACCGCTCAATTGAAGACCCTCGATGACGACGACGTCACGAAGGATTGATGACACGACAGACTTATTGGAGGAACGACTCTTGAAGCCAATCGACGACCCGGAACCGTCCGCGTCAGGGGATTCATTGCCCTGGGAGCGGGCGGTTTTGCGTTCGCTTTTTTTCTGCCGGGGTTCCCTCCTGATCAACCGAGAGACCAATCACGGGCCTAACTTGCGCCACTCGGAGCCGAACTTGCGCCACTCGAGGCCGAACTTGCGCCACTCGGAGTCAAACTCGCGCCACTCGCACCCCCGCTGCACACATCCCGGGCTCCGCACTCAAAATTCCCCTTGCAATTCCCGCTGTTCCCGTCATTAAAACACCTGTTCGCTTTTTGTTCGTGAAAAGGAAGGGAATATGGTAGGATAGTGACACAATGAACGTGAAAACCGGAAGGGGTCAGACCATGGTCGAGAAATTTGATTTGCAGGCGCCGTATACGCCTCAGGGCGATCAGCCGAAGGCGATTGAGAAGCTGGTCGGCGGCCTGAAGGCAGGGCGGAAACACCAGACGCTGCTCGGGGCGACCGGGACGGGGAAGACGTTCACGGTGTCGAACGTCCTCACCGAAGTGAACAAGCCGACGCTCGTCATGGCGCACAACAAGACGCTCGCCGGCCAGCTTTACAGTGAGTTTAAAGAGTTCTTTCCTAATAATGCGGTCGAGTACTTCGTCAGCTTCTATGATTATTACCAGCCGGAGGCGTATGTGCCCCAGACCGATACCTTCATCGAAAAAGACGCGAGCATCAACGACGAAATTGATAAACTGCGCCACGCCGCCACGTCGGCTTTGTTTGAACGCAATGACGTGCTCATCGTGGCGTCGGTGTCGTGCATCTACGGTCTCGGTAACCCGTCGGAGTACGGGGATATGCTCGTTTCGCTTCGGACAGGCATGGAGATCAGCCGAAACGACCTGCTTCGGCGGTTTGTGGACATCCAGTACACGAGAAACGATATGAACTTCACGCGCGGGACGTTCCGCGTGAGGGGGGATGTCGTCGAGATCATTCCGGCTTCGCGCGACGAGCGCTGCATCCGGATCGAGTTTTTCGGGGATGAGATCGACCGGCTGCGTGAAGTCGATGCGCTGACCGGCGAGATCTACGGCGACCGGGACCACGTCGCCATCTTCCCGGCTTCCCACTTTGTCGCCCGCGAAGAGCGGATGGTGAAGGCGATCGCGAACATCGAGGTCGAGCTGGAAGAAAGGCTGAAGGTGCTTCGTGCAGATGACAAGCTGCTGGAGGCCCAGCGGCTGGAGCAGCGGACGCGCTATGACATCGAGATGATGAAAGAGATGGGCTTTTGTTCGGGGATCGAGAACTACTCGCGCCACCTGAACCTGAAGCCGCCGGGTGCGACGCCGTACACGCTGTTTGACTATTTCCCGGATGATTTCCTGCTCGTCATCGATGAAAGCCACGTGACGCTTCCGCAGATCCGCGGCATGTTCAACGGGGACCAGGCGCGAAAGCAGGTGCTCGTCGACCACGGGTTCCGCCTGCCGTCCGCGCTGGACAACCGTCCGCTCCGCTTCGAGGAATTCGAGAATCGCGTCCATGAGGCGATCTACGTCTCGGCGACGCCGGGCCCCTATGAACTCGAGCATTCTCCTGAAATGGTCGAGCAGATCATCCGGCCGACGGGACTGCTCGATCCGGAAATCGACGTGCGGCCGATCGAGGGACAAATCGATGACCTCATCGACGAAATCCAGGAGCGGATCCGCAAAAACGAGCGGGTCCTCGTCACGACCTTGACGAAGAAAATGTCTGAAGACCTGACCGACTACCTGAAGGAAGCGGGTATCAAGGTCACGTACCTCCACTCGGAGATCAAGACGCTTGAGCGGACGGAAATCATCCGCGAGCTGCGGCTCGGCACGTACGACGTCATTGTCGGGATCAACCTGCTGCGGGAGGGACTCGACATTCCGGAAGTGTCGCTCGTCACCATTCTTGACGCGGACAAGGAAGGGTTCCTACGTTCCGAGCGTTCGCTCATCCAGACGATCGGCCGCGCCGCGCGGAATGCGAACGGCAAGGTCATCATGTATGCAGACCGGATGACCGACTCGATGCGCGCGGCGATCGACGAGACGAAGCGGCGCCGTGCAAAACAGATGGAGTACAACGAAAAGCACGGCATCACGCCGACCACGATCAAAAAACAGATCCGTGACTCGATCCGTGCGACGCACGAAACCGGGGAAACGGTCACGTATGTGGAGAAAGTGACAAAAGGCAAGAAGCTGACCAAGGAAGAAAAGGGCAGCCTTCTCGCTTCACTCGAGAAAGAAATGAAAGACGCGGCAAAGGCGCTCGACTTCGAACGGGCCGCCCAGCTGCGCGATACGATATTGGAACTGAAAGCAGAGGGGTGACATTCGGATGAAAAACCAGGAAATCGTTGTTCAGGGGGCGCGTGCGCACAACTTGAAGGACATCAGTGTGACGATTCCCCGTGACCAGCTCGTCGTCATGACGGGGCTGTCCGGTTCCGGGAAGTCCTCGCTTGCGTTTGACACTATCTACGCCGAAGGCCAGCGCCGGTACGTTGAATCGCTGTCCGCGTACGCCCGCCAGTTCCTCGGCCAGATGGACAAGCCGGACGTGGATGCGATCGAAGGGCTGTCTCCGGCGATCTCGATCGACCAGAAGACGACGAGCCGCAACCCGCGGTCGACGGTCGGCACCGTGACGGAGATCTACGACTACCTCCGTCTTTTGTATGCGCGCGTCGGCAAGCCGGTCTGCCCGAACCACGGGATCGAAATCTCTTCCCAGACCGTCGAGCAGATGGTGGACCGCATCATGGAACTGCCGGAGCGCACGCGGCTGCAGATTCTCGCGCCGGTCATCTCCGGGCGGAAAGGGACGCACGCCAAGCTGTTTGAGGACATCAAAAAACAGGGCTACGTCCGTGTGCGCGTCGACGGGGAGCTGTATGACCTGGACGACAACATCGACTTGAACAAAAACAAGAAGCACGACATCGAAGTCGTCATCGACCGGATTGTCGTCAAGGATGACGTCGGCGCCCGGCTGGCCGATTCGCTTGAAACAGCGGCTTCGCTTGCCGGCGGCCGTGCGCTCATCGACGTGATCGGCGGGGAAGAACTGCTTTACAGCGAGCACCATTCATGCCCGGTGTGCGGCTTTTCGATCGGCGAACTGGAACCGCGGATGTTTTCATTCAACAGCCCGTTCGGCGCGTGCCCGGAATGTGACGGCCTCGGCGTGAAGCTGGAAGTCGACCCGGACCTCGTCGTGCCGGATAAATCCAGGACGCTCGCAGAGCATGCGGTCGCCCCGTGGGAACCGACGAGTTCCCAGTACTATCCGGAGCTGCTGAAGACAGTGGCAAAGCATTACGGAATTCCGATGGACGTGCCGGTGAGCGAGCTCACCGACGCCCAGATGGACAAGATCCTCAACGGCTCGGGCAATGACAAGATCCGTTTCCGCTACACGAATGAATTCGGCGTCACGCGCGACAATCATATTCATTTTGAAGGGGTGCTCCGCAACGTCGAGCGACGCTACCGGGAGACCACGTCGGACTATGTGCGCGAACAGATGGAGAAATATATGGCCGAGCGCCCGTGCCCGGCCTGCCACGGCTACCGGCTGAAGGAAGAATCCCTCGCCGTCAAAGTGGCCGGACTGCACATCGCCCAGGTGACGGCGTTTTCCATCACGGATGCGATGGAGTTTTTCAGCACGCTCAAGCTTTCCGAGAAAGACGAGGCGATCGCCCGGCTCATTCTGCGGGAGATCAATGAGCGGCTCGGCTTCCTGATCAACGTCGGGCTTGATTATCTGACGCTGTCCCGGGCGGCGGGCACGCTGTCCGGAGGGGAGGCGCAGCGCATCCGGCTGGCCACGCAGATCGGCTCCCGGCTGTCGGGTGTTTTGTATATCCTGGACGAGCCGTCGATCGGGCTGCACCAGCGGGACAATGACCGGCTTATCGGCACGCTCAAGAACATGCGGGACCTCGGCAACACGCTCATCGTCGTGGAGCATGATGAAGACACGATGCTTGCGGCCGACCACCTGATCGACATCGGCCCGGGCGCCGGGCTCAACGGCGGGGAGATTGTCTCGCAGGGCACCCCCGAGGAAGTGATGAACGATCCGGATTCTCTCACCGGCGATTACCTCAGCGGCCGGAAGTTCATTCCCGTGCCGACGGAGCGGCGGCCGTCCGACGGCCGGTTCATCCGCATCCAGGGGGCGTCCGAGAACAACCTGAAGAGCGTGGATGCGGAATTCCCGCTCGGCGAGTTCATCGCGGTGACCGGTGTGTCGGGCTCCGGGAAATCCACGCTCGTGAACGAAGTGCTTTACAAGGCGCTCGCCCAGAAACTGAGCCGCGCGAAAGCGAAGCCGGGTGCGTTCGGCAACATCACGGGCATCGAGGAGCTCGAGAAAGTCATCGACATCGACCAGTCCCCGATCGGCCGCACCCCGCGGTCGAACCCGGCGACCTATACCGGCGTGTTCGATGACATCCGGGACGTGTTCGCCTCGACGAATGAAGCGAAGATCCGCGGCTACAAAAAAGGACGGTTCAGCTTCAACGTGAAAGGCGGCCGCTGTGAGGCTTGCCGCGGCGACGGCATCATCAAAATCGAGATGCATTTCCTGCCGGATGTGTACGTGCCGTGCGAAGTGTGCCACGGCCGGCGATACAACCGGGAGACCCTGGAAGTGCGCTATAAAGGGAAAAACATCGCCGATGTGCTCGACATGACCGTCGACGATGCACTGGTCTTCTTTGAAAATATCCCGAAAATCGCGCGCAAGCTGCAGACGATCGCCGACGTCGGGCTCGGCTACGTGAAGCTCGGCCAACCGGCGACAACGCTGTCCGGCGGGGAGGCGCAGCGCGTGAAGCTGGCCTCTGAACTGCACCGGCGGTCAAACGGCAAAACGTTCTATATTCTCGATGAACCGACGACGGGGCTGCACGCGCATGATATTTCGAAGCTGCTCGTCGTGCTTCAGCGTCTTGTCGAGGGCGGCAACACCGTACTCGTCATCGAGCATAACCTGGATGTCATCAAAACCGTCGACCATATCGTCGATCTAGGTCCGGAGGGCGGAGAGCGCGGCGGCCAGATTATCGCGTCCGGCACGCCGGAAGAAGTGGCGGAGAGCCGGGTGTCTTATACGGGCCGCTACCTGAAGCCGATTCTTGAGCGGGACCGGGAGCGGACCGACGCCCTCATCGCGGAGGCGGAGAGTGGCAGGTGAAGCCGAAGTTGGCGCCGGATGAAACTTTTTGAGATCTTCAAGCGTATTAACACTATCAACGGATGGCGGCCTTGCCGCTGCCGAAGGAGGTATACGAACAGATGAAAGACGAGAAAAGCCGGATTCTGGACATGCTGGAACAAGGAACGATCAGTGCCGACGAGGCGCTGCGTCTTTTGGAGAAGTTCGAGGACAACCAGGAGGCCGTGAAGGACAGCCATCCGCAGCTGAATGAGGAAAAACCGGCAGGGGGCAATGCCGAGGAGCCGGACAATGTGCGCGGAGACTTTGGTGAAGGATCCGGGGCGGACGAAGAGCCGGACCGTGAAGGACGGACAGGCCGTCCTTCGTCGATGGATGAATTCCTGGAAGATGTCCGCCGTGACTTCACCGTGTTCGGCAGCCGCTTCATGGAATTCATGCAGACGGCGGTTGATAAAGTGAAGACATTCGACATTGAAAAGCCGTTCGGCGAGCCGGTGACCTTCAGCCAAACGTACACGAAAAGCGCCGAAGGCATCGATGAAATCGTCGCCGACCTGTCTCTTGGAAGCCTGGAGCTCCGGGTGTCCGAAAATGAAGAATTTCGTGCAGAGTGCGACGTGAAGGCGTACCGGGCGGACGATGAGGAAGAAGCGAAGACAGAATTCCTTGAGCGCTTCCTGTTCGTGACGGACAGCGGCAAGCTCCGGATTTCAAGCGACCGGAAAATGACCCAGGTGAACATCGTCCTCCACGTTCCCAAAGAACAGTACCGCCGGCTATCGGTCCGCCTGCTGAGCGGGGCATTCCGTTCGGACGATGAACTCACCGTGGACCAAATCCGCGTCCGTGCCGCGAACGGCAAAATCGAAGCAGCCGGCCTCCATTTCAAGGAAGCGGAATTCGAGACGGCAAACGGCACGATCCGCGTGCGGGATGCCCACGGCGAGAAGATCGAAGCGGAAACGATGAACGGCAAGATCGACATCGACGGCATGCTCAAGGATATTGAAGCCCGCTCCGTGAACGGCCATGTCGTCGTCACAACACGCGACTCGGAAGCGTTCAAGATCGAAGCGGGCGCCGTATCCGGAGCCGTTGAAATTTATGTGCCGCAGGATGCGGGCCTGAACGGTGAAGCCCTGTCCAGCCTCGGCCGCGTCGACGTCCGTCTCCAGGATGTCGACCGCTCTCAGGAACAGGAGCAGTTCCTTCAAAAAGCCGTCCGCTTCACGAAAGAAGGCGGCAACCCGGACCTTCCTCCGCTCTCCGTTAAAGGCGAGGCGAAAACCGGAACCGTAATTGTCGGGTATATCGGAAAGTGATGAACATGGAAAAGACCGGTGCGGCTGGAATGAAACCAGCTGCACCGGTCTTTTTGATTGGGGCGGATGAGGTGACATCAGAAATGGTGAGTTGGCGGGGCGAGTCGTACAGAT
Organism: Bhargavaea ullalensis; assembly: GCF_042432615.1. Classification (NCBI taxonomy): domain Bacteria; kingdom Bacillati; phylum Bacillota; class Bacilli; order Caryophanales; family Caryophanaceae; genus Bhargavaea; species Bhargavaea ullalensis. The sequence goes on along the minus strand of NZ_JBHLWY010000028.1, from coordinate 22,564 downwards.
CGACTTTCGATTGTGTCCATAGTACTGTGTAAACTCCATCAGTCGAAGAAACCCGCTCGCTTTCCGCGGGCGTTGCCTCAGCCTCCTCGAGCTCCGCTCTGCGGGGTCTTCGACTAACGCTGTTCCCGCAGGTGTCTCGCGGGTTTCCCCTCCTTCTGAGTGGAATTTACACAGAGGCCTGGACACTATCCGATTTTCCTCCGGGCGAGTCGTACGGAACCCGCTCCGAGTCGTACGGAATCCGGCTTGAACCGTACGGATCCGGCGCTGAGTCGTACGGATCGACATTCCTCCGGGCGAGCCGTACGGAACCCGCTCCGAGTCGTACGGATCCCGGCTTGAACCGTACGGATCCGGCGCTGAGTCGTACGGATCAACTTCCCACCGGGCGAGTCGTGCGGAATCCGCCCCGAGTCGTACGGATCCCGGCTTGAACCGTACGGATCCGGCCCCGAGTCGTACGGATCGCCTTGCCTCCGGGTGAACCGTCCGACTTGCTTCCCGCTCATTTCAAAGTCACCGGCCGTAATACCAGTTCACGACGGCGAAGGCGATCGCCCTTGCGCATTGGCGTCGGTAGCGGTCGCTCTTTAAAAGGGCGGCTTCCGCCTTGTTCGTCATGAAGCCGCATTCGAGCAGGACGGCGGGCATGCGCGTTTCGCGGACGACGGCGAAGTTGGCCCGTTTGACGCCGCGGTTTTTGCGGCCGCAGGCGGAGACGAGCGCCCCCTGCATGTGGCCGGCGAGGATTTCCGACTGTTTCTGCGCCTGGGGGTAAATATACGTTTCGATGCCCGCGGCGTCATTCCAGCCATTGCCGTAGGCGTTGGCGTGGATGGAAATGAATGCATCGGCGCCCCAACTGTTCGCTTTTCTTGCCCGCTCCGAAAGGGGCACGTCGCGGCCGGCTTCGTGGGCGAATCGGACGGTGATGCCTTCTTTTTGGAGCAGGTCTGCGGCAAATCCGGCGACGGCCGAGTTGAACGTGAATTCGAGCATCGAGCCGTCGGGCGTGCGTTTTCCGGGCGTGGCGGGCCCGTGCCCGGCATCCAGCATGATCTTCTTCATTAATACAACACCTCCGCTTTCTACATAGCCTTTTGCAGGCGTTTGGATACCCGGATGTCCGAAGCAGCAAAAACCGCTGTCCATTGCCCGAATCTTTGTTAGAATAGAGGGCGTGGCAACAGTCCGGTTTGGAAGGGGGAGACAGCCGATGGATCACGTAACGGCGAAAGATGTCATGGAGCGGTTTGGCCTGGAACTGGTCGCGGGAAGAGAAGGGCTCGGCCGGCATATCGCGACGAGCGATATTTCGCGTCCGGGGCTGGAGGTGGCGGGCTTTTTCGACCACTATCCGGCAAGCCGCGTCCAATTGCTTGGCATGAGCGAGATCTCGTTTTTCTCCATGCTGCCGCGGCTCGACAAAATGGAACGGGCGCGCAGGCTCTGTTCACCGGATACGCCGATGATTGCGGTCTGCCATGACATGAGAATCCCGCCCGAGCTCATCCATGCGGCGGAAGAGACGCAGGTTCCGCTCCTGACGTCGAAGTTCACGACGACGAAGCTCTCGAGCAAGCTGACGGATTTCCTTGAAAACCGGCTGGCGCCGATGACCGCGGTCCACGGCGTGCTGCTCGACATTTATGGGCTCGGCGTCCTCATCACAGGCAAGAGCGGCATCGGCAAAAGCGAAGTCGCCCTCGACCTCGTAAAGCGCGGACACCGCCTCGTCGCGGACGACTGCGTGGAAATCCGGCAAGTGGCGGAAGACACGCTTGTCGGCAACGCGCCCGATCTGCTCCAGCACCTGCTCGAAATCCGGGGGCTCGGCATCATCGACGTCCGCATGCTCTTCGGCGCAAGCGCCATCCGCAACTACAAACGGATCACGCTCATCATCGACCTTGAGAACTGGGACCCGCAACGATCATACGACCGGCTCGGGCTCGAGGAAGAAAAGCAGCGGATCCTCGACACGGAGCTGACCCGTTTGACCGTCCCGGTCCGGCCGGGACGCAACATGTCCTCGATTGTGGAAGTGGCGGCGATGAACCACCGGATGAAAGCAATGGGCATGAATGCCGCCGAGAAGTTTTCGGAGCGGCTCAATGATATGATCGGCAAGGAGCAGGATCCGCTGGCCTAAAATGGCGCAGACTGCCGGCTTGCCGAATTGTTAGGGAAGAAGGGAAACCGACATGCCATTTTCTTTAGCGGCGATCGACCCGGTCGCCTTTTCTCTCGGTCCGATCAGTGTGCGCTGGTACGGCATCCTGATCGCGACCGGCATCATCCTCGCTTTTCTCGTTGTTCAGCGGGAAGCTGTGAAGCGGGGGCTGCATCCCGACTTCATGACCGACCTCCTCATCTGGGCAGTGCCGATTTCAATACTCGGCGCCCGGACGTATTATGTCCTGTTTGAATGGGAACTGTATGCAGACCATCCGTCGAGGATCTTCAAGATCTGGGAGGGCGGGCTCGCCATCCACGGGGCGCTCATCGCGGCGATCATCACGGCGGTGATCTTCACCCGCAAACGCGGCGTATCGTTCTGGAAAGTGGCGGACATCACGGCACCCGGACTGCTCATCGGGCAGATTCTCGGCCGATGGGGCAACTTCGTCAACCAGGAAGCGCACGGCGGCCCGGTGTCCCAGAAGTTCCTCGAAAACAACTTCATCCCCGACTGGATCATGAACCAGATGACGATCAAGGGAGTCACGTACCACCCGACCTTCCTCTATGAATCACTCTGGAATGTGGTCGGGCTTCTCATCATCCTGCTCGTCCTCCGGCGCATCAATCCGCGGCGGGGCAGCATTTTCCTGTTTTACCTCGCCTGGTATTCGGTCGGCCGGTTCTTCATCGAAGGCATGCGGACCGACAGCCTCATGTACTTCGGGCTGAAAGCCGCCCAGCTTGTCTCGATTGCGGCGGTCTTCCTGGCGATTGTCCTGTACGTCGTCAGGCGGTTCATCCTCAAAAAAGAGGCGCATTACGAAGATTAAGGCCACCCGGACGGACCGCAGCGGCCTGTCCGGGTTTTCTTTTTCCACTGATTTGCGGTGAGTCCCCGAGCCGCGCACCGTACGGGGGTTATTTCTAAAATATCGGTTGGCATCCGCTGCCGGTCAGAAAGTTGGAGAACACCTATGTCAACGGTTCGAAAAGGTTTGTCGGCCGGGCTCGGCACCACATGGACGCTCGGCAAGATCATTTTCCCGATTACGCTTCTCGTCGTCATCCTCCAGCACACGCCGGTTCTTCCGTGGGTGATCGGTCTCGTGGAGCCGCTCATGGGACTGTTCGGCCTGAGCGGGGAAGCGGCGATTCCGCTCGTGCTCGGGAATGCGCTGAATCTGTACGCGGGGATCGCAGGGATCCTTTCACTCGATCTGTCGGTGAAGGAAGTGTTCATCCTCGCCGTCATGCTTTCCTTTTCCCACAATTTGTTCATTGAATCTGGCGTGGCGATGAAAGTCGGGGTGAAACTGTGGGTGATCCTGGCCGTCCGGTTCGGGCTGGCGGGCGTCTCCGCGATGCTCATCAACCTGTTCTGGAACGGGGGATCGGAAATGGCGCGCTACGGGTTTGCCCCGGCGGAAGCCGCCGATCCGGCCGGCTGGGGCGGCGTGTTGCTGCTCGGTCTGGAAAAGGCCGGCTTCGGCGTGCTGCAGCTGGCGCTCATCGTCATCCCGCTCATGGTCGCCATCCAGTTTCTGAAGGACAGCGGCTGGATGCAGAAAATGTCCGCCCGGATGGGTCCGTTCACGAAGCTGATCGGCGTCCGGCCGAACGCAGCCATGACGCTCGTTGCCGGGCTGACGATCGGTCTTGCCTACGGGGCGGGCGTCATGATTCAGGCGGTGCAGGAAGACGGCGTCAGCCGCAAAGACGCGACGCTTGCGTTCATTTTCCTCGTGGCGTGCCACGCGGTCGTCGAGGATACGCTCATATTCGTGCCGCTTGGAATACCGGTCTGGCCGCTTCTCCTCATCCGGTTAATCACGGCGTTCGTGCTGACGATTGCCGTGGCGAGGGTCTGGAACCGTGCGGAACAGCCAAAACAGAAAGGGGCCGTGATCACACATGGCAGATAAAATCAATACGATCCTGTTCGACTTTGACGGGACGCTGCTTGATACGAATGAACTCATCATCCAGACATTCATGGCCGTCCTCGGCAAGCATTATCCCGGCCGATTTGACCGGGAAGACTGCCTGTCGTTCATCGGGCCGTCGCTCAAGGAAACGTTCGACTCGATCGACCCGGCCATGACGGAGCAGCTGGTTCGTGAATACCGAGAGTGGAACGCCGAGATGCACGATGAAATGGTGGCGGAATATCCGGCCGTGACCGAAACGTTGCGCCTTTTGAAGGCGAAGGGTCTCAAGCTGGCGGTCGTTTCGACGAAGCGCCGCGATGTGCTGGCCCGGGGAATGGCGCTCATGGGCGTGGAAGATGTCTTTGACTGTGTGATCGGCCTGGATGATGTGACCCGGCCGAAGCCGGATCCGGAGCCGCTTCAAAAAGCGATGGATCTGCTTGGTGCCGAACCTTCCCGCACGCTCATGGTCGGCGACAATTCTCACGATATCGAAGGCGGAAAAAACGCGGGCACCCGGACGGCCGGCGTCGCCTGGAGCGCGAAAGGCGAGGCGTTCCTCGCGAAGTTCGAACCCGATTACATGCTTCACGGCATGGGGGACCTGCTTGAAATTGTGGACAGCCAGGTGAAGGCAAGATGAGACGCACCGAGCGGCATCCGGCAAAGGGCGGGGCCAACTCGCTTTGGCACCTGTACCGGACGGTGCCGTTTCTGAAAGTCGCGAAAAACTTCGTCTTCATCCAGATCGGCCGGTACACGCCGTCCGTCTCGCTCAAGCGCCGGCTGTACAAGACATTTCTCGGCATGGAGCTCGGCGAACAGGTATCTTTTGCGCTCATGGCGATGCCGGACCTCATGTTCCCAGAGAGGATCCGGGTCGGGCGCAACTCGGTCATCGGTTACAATACGACGATCCTGGCCCATGAGTACCTCATCGACGAATACCGGGTCGGCGACGTCCGGATCGGCGAAGAAGTGCTGATCGGTGCCAACACGACCATCCTGCCCGGTGTGGAAATCGGCGACGGCGCAATCATCTCCGCCGCCTCGCTCGTCAACCGGGACATCCCGCCCGGCTGCTTTGCCGGGGGCAACCCGGTGAAGATCATCTACACGGCCGAAGAGATGGCCGAACGGAAACTGAAGGAAGGCGCCCCGCGGCCAGAGTGACGGGGCGCTTTTTGTGTGTCCGGGATGTTCCCTCGGGCGCTCCGATCAGAGCCCGTCCTTCGTTCCTGTGGTATAATGGTTAGCTGAAGCTTGAATCGAACATTACACGGTGCAAACGGCCGTTTTCATATCCGGAGGAATCCTTTTTGAAACATCAACCTCAACGAAACAACAATAAAAAAATCATCAACTTCATACCGACCGGCGAGTTTTATTACCAGAAGGCACTGCGGGCGCTGAAGCGCGATGAGATGGAGAAGGCCCACAAATTCCTCCGGCGCGCGGCCGACCTGAGCCCGGGGGATCCGGACATCCTGCTCCAGTATGCGATCCTCGAACTGGATCTCGGTCACTTTGAACATGCGCGTGACTTGCTCATGCTGGCATACGAATCCGGGCCGGACGAGCCGGAGATCGTCTTTTTCCTGTCGGAAGTCCATGCCCACCTCGGTTATCTGCGGGATGCGGTCAACTATGGCGAGCGCTACATCGAACTGGCACCGGACGGCCTGTACCGGGAAGATGCCGTTGACATCATCGAGTTTGCGGAAGCCGAGCTGAATGAGATGCCGGAGGATGAGGAAGGCGACGGGCGGCTTGACTATATTCTTGACCGCGGGCGACGGCTGATGGAAGGCGGCGATTTCCGGGAGGCGATCAACCTGCTTGAGGAAGCGATCGGGGAGAATCCCGACTTCTGGGCCGCCTACAACAATCTGGCACTCGCGTATTTTTACATCGGCGAGACCGAGCAGGCGGAGGCGCTGCTCAATGAAGTGCTGCGGGGCGACAACGGCAACCTTCATGCGCTCTGCAACTTTGCCGTGTTTTATTACTACAAGCAGGACGAGGAGGCGCTTGCGCGGATCACTTCCATCCTCCTGAAAATTCGTCCGTTCCTGATCGATCACCGCTATAAGCTCGGCGCCACCCTCGCGCTGATCGGCCGATACAAGGAAGCGTACAACTGGCTGCGTGGACTGCAGCGGATCGGGTTCGAGGGGGATCCGGGGTTCTTCTTCTGGCTGGCACATTCCGCTTCGATGAGCGGCGACATGAAAGTCGCGGAAGAAGCCTGGGCAAATCTTGTCGCGCTGGACCCGTCCAAGGAAGGAAAGGAGCCGTGGAATCAGGAGGAGATTTCCGAGACGCTGGAAAATGATCTTTCTTTCATCATCCCGCGCCTTTCCCAGTCCGAGGAGGAGGGGATTCGCCTGCTCGCCCTGTTCCTCATGGGCAAGTCGGCACTGCGCGATGAAATTCTCATCCATCCGGACTGGCCGGATGTCGAGTCGATGACCACGCCCGAAAAACTGTTTCTCGCAAACGGGCTCGGACACCGGCTGCCCGGCAACACGGCAGCGGAAGCGATGTACAACCGCGTGTTTGAAGCGACCGGCCTACTTGCGGAGCGGCTCGCACCATTGAAGGAAGAAGATGCGCCGCTGCTTGAAATGTGGTTCCTCATCTGCAGCCGGGCCATCGAGGACGGCTACCTGTTCCGCAACCCGCCGGCCATCGCGGCCGCGGCGGAATACATGTACCGCTCGTCCAAAAACCCGCGCACAACGAAGAAAGAGACGGCCGGCTCGTACGGGGTGTCGCCGAAGACGCTGACCAAGTATGTGGGCGACCTGTTCCCGTACCTTCCATTCCCTGAATAATAGGCAGAATAGTTGAAGCTCCGCGGGGAATCGAATAGCATGAAAACAGATATAACCGGAAGCAATGCTTAAGGAGGAACTACCCATGGCGGAAGAAAAGATTTTTGACGTAATCATCATCGGTGCGGGCCCGGCCGGCATGACGGCGGCCGTCTACACGAGCCGCGCGGATATGGACACGCTGATGCTCGAACGCGGCATCCCGGGCGGGCAGATGGCGAACACCGAAGAGATTGAAAACTATCCCGGCTTTGACAGCATTCTCGGACCGGATCTTTCAAACAAGATGTTCGAGCACGCGAAAAAGTTCGGGGCTGAATATGCATACGGAGATGTACAGGAAATCCGCGACGGCGAAGAATACAAGACGATCATCGCGGGCGGCAAAGAATACAAAACCCGTGCCATCATCATCACGACCGGTGCGGAGTACAAAAAAATGGGCATCCCGGGCGAAACCGAGCTCGGCGGCCGCGGCGTCAGCTACTGTGCGGTCTGTGACGGAGCATTTTTCCGCGGCAAGGAACTGGTGGTCGTCGGCGGCGGAGACTCCGCTGTTGAAGAAGGCGCCTACCTCACACGCTTTGCGGACAAAGTGACGATCGTCCACCGCCGCGATGAACTGCGTGCACAGAAGATCCTTCAAGAGCGGGCGTTCTCCAATCCGAAGATCGACTTTGTGTGGAACCACACCCTGAAGTCGATCAATGACAAAGACGGAAAAGTCGGAAGCGTCACAATGGTGTCGACGAAAGACGGCAGCGAGCAGGAATTCAAGACGGACGGCGTGTTCATCTACATCGGCATGCTTCCGCTCACCGCTCCGTTCAAGTCGCTCGGAATCACGGACGAGAACGGCTACATCACGACCGATACGGAAATGCACACGAACATTCCGGGCATCTTCGCGGCTGGCGACGTCCGGGCGAAAACCCTCCGACAAGTCGTGACGGCAACCGGCGACGGAAGCATCGCCGCTGAAACCGCCCAGAAGTACGTCGAGGAACTGAAGGAAAAAATCGGCGCCAAAGCGTGATTTAACCGTTTCTTAACGCGGCTGTAACAGCTTTGCAACATGGAACGTGTATAGTAAAGAGTGTAAATTGACCCCCCTTTATGATAGCAATACCTTTTGAAGCGGCTCCCGGCACCCCCGGGGCCGCCTTTTTTTGAGATTATAGGCTGGGAATAAAAACCTGTCCGACTCAACGCCGGATGCGTCCGGTTCGAGGGTTGATCCGTACGACTCAAGGCGGAATCCGTCCGACTCGTTGGATACGCCAAGATCAACAGGTGAGTCGTAATGATGTGGTGTTTCTCTTACGCCAATTGTCCCTAAGCGCTGACCTTTTCCTATATTGGAAGGAGAAGAAATCCGCGAGACGCCTGCGGGAATAGCATTAGTCGAAGGCCCCGCAGAGCGGAGCTCGAGGAGACTGAGACAATGCCCGCGGCAAGCGAGCGGATTTCTTCGACTGATGGATAGGGATAATCAATTGGGCATAAAGGGCAGCCCTTCGCTTTAGTTTCATCCAGCTCCGGGCGCCGGAGGCTCGGGGTCATAAGGCATCCTCCTCCGCGACGCAGGCTTCGCTGCGGAGGCTGCCTTATGCCTGTCGCCTCCAACCGGGCGCCCTCCGCTTTAGGTTCATCCAGCTCCGGGCGGCTGGGGCTCGGGGTCATAAGCTGATCTGCTCCGCACGGCAGGCCGCGCTGCGCAGATCCTCTTATGCCTGTCGCCCCAAAGCGCCGCCCTCCGCTTTAGTTTGTACCCCGGTTGTTTTGCATAGTATAATGGGGAACAGAATGTCTGGAATGGTGGGATGCCGATGCAACGGATTGCGAACCTGCTCGTTTTCAAAGACGACAAGGTGCTGCTCATGAAAAAGCCGAGGCGCGGGTGGTATGTGGCGCCCGGAGGAAAAATGGAGCCGGGCGAATCCGTCTACACGGCGGCCTGCCGGGAATTCGCCGAAGAAACGGGAGCCCTCCCGGAGGACGTTCATCTTAAAGGAGTCTATACCATGGTGATCCGCGACGATCAAGATGAACAGACTCTCGATGAATGGATGCTGTTCACGTTCGTCGCCCGGGGACTGTCCGGGGTTCCCATGGAAGAAAATCGGGAAGGCAAGCTGGAATGGCATGACGCAGCAGAGCTGGGGACGTTGCCGATGGCGGAAGGCGACCGCACGAATCTCATGTTCGCCGTCTCGTCTCCCGGCATCCAGTACGGCACATTCATCTACACACAGGATTTCAGGCTGATTCGGGAAGAGATCCAGCGATCAGAGGAAAGGATGGAACCATGACGCAAAAACAGATCGAGAACAAACAGGAGAAGATGGAGCTCGTCATCATCACCGGGATGTCCGGTGCGGGGAAGACGGTGGCCGTCCAAAGCTTCGAAGATCTCGGGTTTTATTGCATCGATAACCTTCCGCCGGAACTGCTGCCGACCTTCCTCAGCCTGCTTGGCGACTCGGACCGCAAGCTTCAGCGCGTGGCGGTCGTCATGGACATGCGGGGCCGCGAGTATTTTGATTCGCTCATCGGAACGCTGGACAATCTGGCCACACGCGAAAATCTGGACACGCGCATCCTTTTCCTGGACGCGGATGACGGGACGCTGGTGAAGCGGTATAAAGAAACCCGCCGCAAGCACCCGCTCTCCGGCAACGGGCTTGTCAGCGACGGGATCCGAAGGGAACGCGAAATGCTGTCCGAGCTCAAAGGCCGGGCCCGCTATATATTCAATACGACCCACATGCTGCCCCGCCAGCTGAGGGAAAAGATCGTCGGAAACTTCTCAACGGCGGGCAAGGGGACGTTCACCGTCAATGTCATGTCGTTCGGATACAAGCACGGCATTCCGATCGATGCGGACATCGTGCTGGACGTGCGTTTCCTGCCGAACCCGTACTATATCGAAGAACTCAAGCCGCTCACCGGACTGCAGTCCGAAGTTTCGGACTACGTGCTGAAATGGAGTGACACACAGGAACTGATCACCAAACTCGAGGATCTGTTCCGCTTTCTGATTCCGCGCTACAAGGAAGAGGGAAAGGCCCAGCTCGTCATCGCCTTCGGCTGCACGGGCGGACAACACCGCTCCGTCACGCTTGCCGAGTATTTTGCGGAACAGCTGAGCTCAGAATATAAAACGTCCGTTTCGCACAGGGATATCAATCATAGAAAGGGCTGATCCCATGCCCAAAAAACAAGGGGGAAAAAGGATTGTGGCGATCGGGGGGGGAACCGGTCTGTCCACAATCCTTCGCGGACTCAAGAAATTCGACGCCGACCTGACCGCCATCGTCACGGTGGCGGATGACGGCGGGAGTTCGGGCCGGCTGCGGAAAGATTTTCTCATTCCGCCGCCCGGCGATGTCCGCAATGTCATGGCGGCACTGTCGGATGTGGAGCCGCTCGTCGAAGAGATGTTCCAGTTCCGCTTCGGGAAGGAAGATTCCCTGAACGGGCACTCGCTCGGCAATCTCATGCTCGCTGCAATGACCCATATTACGGGAGACTTCGCGCGGGCGGTGGCCGAGATGAGCCGCATCCTGAACATCAAGGGCCGGGTGCTGCCTGCAGCCAACCAGGTCATCACGCTCGGGGCCGAGCTCGACGACGGCTCCATCATCAACGGAGAATCCAAAATTCCCGCCTATGGCCGGCGGATCCGGCGCGTCTTTCTCATTCCTGATGATGTCCAGCCGCTTGAAGAGACGGTCCGAGCCATTCGTCAGGCCGATTTGATCGTCATTGGGCCGGGCAGTCTGTACACGAGCATTTTGCCGAACCTCCTCGTCCCGGGAATCCGGGATGCGGTTTTGAAGGCCAGGGCCGAGAAAGTGTACATATGCAATATCATGACGCAACCGGGCGAAACGTATGCCTTCACTGCGGAAGACCATGTGCTGGCAATGTACGAGCATCTCGGCATCCCGTTCCTCGATGGCATCCTCGTCCATGACGGGAGACAGGTGCCCGGCGTCATCGAGGAGGAATACGGGAAACAACAGTCCGTGCCGGTGAGGGGCAACCCGGCCGCCCTGCAGGCACTCGTGAAGCATGTCGTCTTCGAGGACATCGCCACGATCGTCGACAACCACGTCCGGCATGATGCCGGCAAGGTGGCGGACTGGCTGCTGGCTTATCCGGGCAATCCGGACCGTCCCGGCAGCATTCCGGTCTGATGCCGGATGCTGTGTGAAAGGAGGGGGACCCGATGTCGTTTGCATCGGATACAAAAAAAGAACTGACCCAGGTGGAGATGGACGATTGTTGCACGAAGGCGGAGCTCGCCGCGTTCATTCAGATGAACGGTGTCCTGTCGCTGTCCAACCGTCAGATGAGTCTGGACATCCAGACTGAAAATGCGGCCATCGCCCGCCGGATGTATGTGAACATCAAGCAATTGTACCCATATAAGATCGAACTGCTCGTGCGCAAAAAAATGAGGCTGAAGAAGAACAACGTCTACATATGCCGGATCCGGGAAGGGGCACGTCATATGCTGGAAGACCTCGGGATTGCAGCGGGCATGACGGGCTCCGGAGCCATTCCGGAAGAGCTGGTGCAAGAGGACTGCTGCAAGCGGAGCTATCTGCGGGGCGCCTTCCTTGCCGGTGGGTCCGTCAACAATCCGGAGACGTCTTCCTACCATCTCGAGATCTTCACGCTTTACCAGGAACACAGCGAAGCGCTCGTCGGTCTGATGAACGGCTATGGCCTGAATGCCAAGTCGATCGAGCGGAAGAAGGGCTTCATTGCCTATCTGAAGGAAGCGGAGAAGATTTCGGACTTTCTCAGCCTGATCGGTGCGCACGGTGCGTTGCTTAAATTCGAGGATGTCCGCATTGTCCGGGACATGCGCAACAGCGTCAACCGGCTCGTGAACTGCGAGACCGCCAATTTAAACAAAACGATCGGCGCCGCACAGCGCCAGGTGGAAAACATCAAGTACATCGAAGAGATGATCGGGATCGCAGGACTGCCGGAGCGGCTTCAGGAAATCGCCAGGCTCCGCGTGGAATACCAGGACGTGACGCTAAAGGAGCTCGGCGAAATGGTATCCGGACCGGCCATCAGCAAATCCGGCGTCAACCACCGGCTCCGGAAACTCGACGAAATCGCGGAGAAACTGCGAAAAGGCGGAATTTCACTGAAGTGAAGAAATTCTTGTCCTTTTTGTCCGTCTCCGATACGATAAAAGAATAGACAAGCAACGGTGATGAAGGAGGATGTCGGCCATGACCGATCGGACATTAGAAGTGAAACTGAAATCCGGGCTGCAGGCGAGGCAGGCGGCTTTGTTCGTCCAGGAGGCGAACCGGTTCTCTTCAGACATTTATCTGGAGAAGGGAACGAGGAAAGTGAATGCCAAGAGCATCATGGGCATCATGAGCCTGGCAATCGGCAGAGGGGTCGAAGTGACGCTCAGTGCCGACGGACATGATGAGGAACAGGCGGTCGAAGCCCTTTCCGGCATCATCGAAAACGAAAATTGAACCCGAACCAAAAAAAGACCCGGCCGAGTTGGCCGGGTCTTTCGCTGTTTAAGATTATTTTTCTTCTTTCTTGCCGGCGGTGATGTCATTGCGCTCGATGATATGGTCGATGAGGCCATATTCCTTTGCCCGCTCGGCCGTCATGAAGTTGTCGCGGTCGGTGTCTTTTGCGATGACTTCGATCGGCTGGCCGGTGCGCTCGGCAAGGATGCGGTTCAGCTTTTCGCGGATGAACAGGATGTGCTTCGCGGCGATTTCGATTTCGGTCGCCTGGCCCTGTGCGCCGCCGAGCGGCTGGTGGATCATCACTTCGGCGTTCGGAAGAGCATAGCGCTTGCCTTCCGTGCCCGCTGCGAGCAGGAATGCACCCATCGATGCGGCCATGCCGATGCAGATCGTCTGGACGTCCGGCTTGATGAACTGCATTGTGTCGAAGATCGCCATGCCGGCGGAGATGCTGCCGCCCGGGCTGTTGATGTAAATGGAGATGTCCTTCTCCGGATCTTCCGCTTCAAGGAAAAGGAGCTGTGCCACGATCGAGTTGGCGACGTTGTCGTCGATCCCCGAGCCGAGCATGATGATGCGGTCTTTCAGAAGGCGCGAATAAATATCGTACGCGCGCTCACCGCGGTTCGTTTGTTCAATTACTGTAGGAATGAGATTCATTGTTCTTCCTCCTTCAGGGTGGATTGGCTTAACTGCTGCACTGGAACACTATACCCCATCAGCTGTGACTTTATCATACACAATTTGGTCAATGAAGGTCAAATAGGATGCCTGCCGGAAATATTGAAAACAGGGTTGCGCAATTCCGGGAAGCTGTGTATAATAAAAAATGTCGTCCGGGATGGACGGTATAAAAACTGCCCTCGTGGTGCAACGGATAGCACGTAAGATTCCGGTTCTTAAGATGTGGGTTCGATTCCTGCCGAGGGCGCTGACAAAGCCGTCATTGAGCGATTCATTCGCTTGATGGCGGCTTTTTATGATGGTTTGAGCCGGCCTGAACGCCGCCTGCTCTATCTTTTTCTCTTTCGCCGGGAACTTTTCCTTCCTTCGCCCGTAGAATTGCTTAAGGTTGTTTCGCGGTAAGTCGGTTCAGGGTATTGGTCATTATGCCGAAAAAACGACTTGAATTGTGGATGGAGAGGGGAAGATCATATGAAGAGAATGTTCGGGCCGATCGCGATCATCATCGGGATCCTCGTGATCCTGGCCATCATGCTCGTGCCGAAGTACAATACGTTCGTCGGGCTTGAAGAAGATGTGGATCAATCATACAGCCAGATCGAGAACCAGCTGCAGCGCAGGGTTGATCTCATTCCAAACCTGGTCGAAACAGTGAAAGGCTTTGCCAAGCATGAGGAAAAGGTGCTCGGTGACATTGCCGATGCCCGCTCGCGTCTTGCAGGCGCCAACACGCCGGAAGAACAGGCGACCGCCAACGATGAACTGAGTGGCGCGCTCAGCCGATTGCTTGTCGTCGTTGAAAATTATCCGGAACTGAAGGCGGACGCCAACTTCCGCCAGCTGATGGATGAACTGGCCGGAACCGAAAACCGGATCAGTGTCGCACGGATGGATTACAACGACACTGTTTCACAATATAACCGCAACGTCCGCCGATTCCCGGGCAGTCTCGTCGCCGGCATCTTTGGTTTTGATGAGAAAGAATACTTCAAGGCGGCAGCCGGTGCCCAAGAAGTGCCGAAAGTCGACTTCGGGGAGTACGGTGACTGATGAAACGGCTGTGCCGGTCCCTTCTGCTCGTCTTGCTGTTGTATGTGCCGGCGGCCGTCCATGCGGCTGAGCCGGACATACCGGATCAGATCGGGCATGACTATATTCAGGATCACGCCGGAATCCTGAGTCCGGATCAAAAAGCAGAATTGGAACAGCTTGCTTCCCGGCTCGACCGGGGAACGGGGGCCCAGTTTATCGTACTCACCGTGCCGTTTGCCATTGAAATTCCGGACCAATACGCAGTCCAGGCACTCAGAAAGTACAGGGTGGGGCAGGCATCGGAAAATAACGGCGTTTTGCTGTTGGTGTCGACCGTGAAAAACAGCATGAATAAAAGAGCTTTTGAGATTACTACCGGGTATGGACTCGAAGGGGCGCTCCCCGACGGCAAGTTGGGAAGAATCATTGATGAATACGGAATTCCGTATTTAAGCAATGAGGAGCCGGATCAAGCCATTCTGGCAGTATACAAGACGGTCTATAACGAAATCGCCAAAGAATACAACTGGGACGGATCCGTCGATCAGCCGGTAGAACCCGAAAGCAGTGATGGCGGGGGATGGCCATTCGGCCCGTTCGTCACCATCATCATCATCTACATCCTCTTTAAGATCTTCTTCGGAGGCGGAGGCGGGGGCGGAGGCGGTCCTCGAGGCCGCCGCCGCGGACCGGTTGTCTTCTTCCCGGGATCCTTCGGCGGAGGCGGCGGAGGATTCGGAGGTGGAGGCGGCTTTGGCGGCTTCGGAGGCGGCGGAGGCGGAGGCTTCACCGGCGGGGGCGGCTCAGGCGGGGGCGGAGGTGCCGGCCGCGGCTGGTGAGCTCGTCCGATACCCCGGCAATGCCAGAAAGGAATGACGCCATTTGAACGTGAAGCTCTATGTCCGGGAAGATTGCCCGCTTTGCGACGAAGCGCTTTTGAATCTCCGCCTCGTCGCGGAGGATCTCCCGGTTGAAGCCGAGATCATCGACATCGAGTCGGATGACCGGCTTCATGAAAAATATATGCTGATGATTCCGGTGCTGGAGAAGGAAGGGGAAGTCCTCCTGTACGGCGGCATCGGTTATGTGGACCTTTTGGACGCGCTCTCGTAGCGCGTCCATTTTTTATGGGCTGATTTTCACGCCGGGCAGGGCATACTCATAGTCTGGTCCTTTTTTTCTGATTGTTTGATTTTACCGGCAGGGTGGAATACAATAAAGACAACCGGGACACAAATTTAAACACTGGGACTAATGTTGTCCCGATGGGAGGAGAGTCGGATGGATGAATTGACGGCTGCCCAGCGGCGGCTGTTGCCGGAGATCACCTCGATGCTTGAATCCCGTTACCGCGTTCTGCACTCGATTCAGCGGGAAGGGCCGGTCGGAAGGCGCGCGCTCGTTGGACTGCTCGGGATGACAGAGCGTGAAGTCCGCGCAGAGTGCGACAAGCTCCGGAGCCAGGGGCTGATCCGGGCCGAGCCGGCGGGCATGGAAGCGACCGCGGACGGATCGGATGTGCTCCGGCTGCTCCGGCCGATGCTGAAAGAATGGACGGGGCTTGAAGACCTGGGGAGTGACCTCGCCCGGATTTTGGGTATACAGGAAGTGAAAGTTGTCGCGTCCTCAGGTGACGGGGACGGGGAGCGGATCAAAGACCGCATGGCGAGGGAATCGGCAGAGTTTCTCGCGGAAAGGCTGCCCGTGGGAGCAACGGTTGCCGTCACGGGCGGAAGCACGGTCGCCCGCATTGCGGAATACGCGGATTTATGCAGAGGCAAGAAGCCGCGGTTCATCGCAGCGAGAGGCGGGACATCGGGAGAAGCGAAAACGCAGGCCAATATGATTGCGGCTGCGCTTGCCGCCGGTTCGGATGGCGGTTGGACGCCGTTTCATCTGCCCGAGTCACTCGGCGAAGCTTCCTACAGGACGCTGCTTGAAGAGCCGTATGTCCGGGAAGCCATAGAACTGTATGACGAAGCGGACTGTGTGATCCACGGCATCGGCAATGCGCTGGAAATCGCCGGAAGAAGAGGGACAGGGTCAGCAGAGCTCGAATCGCTCATTGAAAACGGCGCCGTTGCAGAAGCGTTCGGATACTATCTGGATGCGGACGGCAGGGAAGTCGGACGCATCCTGACGATCGGCATCCGGCGTGAGCAGCTCGGACGGGTGCCGCTTCCGGTCGCTGTGACGGGCGGCAAGGACAAGGCGGCCGCCATCCTGGCTTATATGAAACAGGCTCCGCCGGCGACCGTGCTCGTGACGGACGAAGCGGCTGCCGAAGAAATGATCCGGCTGAACGGCTTGAAGAATTGATGTTGGACGTCTGGAAATGATGAGAAGGATATTATAAAATCCGGGAGGAATAAAACATGGCAATGAAAGTGGCTATCAACGGTTTTGGACGAATTGGACGGGTTGTGTTCCGCCAGGCTTGGGACAACCCGGAACTTGACATTGTTGCGGTGAACGACCTGACGGACTCCGCCATGCTCGCGCATCTTCTGAAGTATGACTCGGTCCACGGAACATTCGGACCGGAAGTCACGCACGATGAAGAAAGCATCATTGTAGACGGGAAGAAAATCCGCGTGTTCGCCGAAAAAGATCCGGCCGCCCTTCCGTGGGGCGATCTCGGCATCGATGTCGTGCTTGAATCGACAGGTGTGTTCCGCTCGAAAGAGAAGGCGGGCCTTCACCTCGAGGCGGGCGCCAAGAAAGTGCTGCTGTCCGCACCGGGCAAAGGCGACATCAAGACACTCGTCATGGGCATCAATGAAAACGACTATGATCCGCAGGCTGATGACGTCGTCTCGAATGCCTCGTGCACGACGAACTGCCTGGCTCCGATTGCAAAAGTTCTCCAGGAAAAGTTCGGCATCCGCAAAGGCCTGATGACGACGATCCACTCGTATACCAATGATCAGCGGATCCTCGACCTGCCGCATGAAGATTACCGGCGTGCGCGCGCGGCGGCCCAGTCGATGATTCCGACGACGACGGGCGCAGCGACGGCCGTGACGAAAGTTCTGCCCGCCCTCAAAGGCAAGCTTGACGGGATGGCAGTCCGTGTGCCGACGCCGAACGTCTCCCTCGTCGACCTGACCGCGGAACTGGACGGCCCGGCAACCGTCGAAGAAGTGAATGCCGCCCTTAAGGAAGCGGCCGAAGGAGACTTGAAGGGACTTCTTTTCGTCTCCGATCTCCCGCTCGTTTCGCGTGACTATAACGGCAGCACGGCCTCTTCCACGGTGGATGCCCTTTCGACGATGTCGATCGGGGACAACCTGGTGAAAGTGATCAGCTGGTATGACAACGAAAGCGGCTATTCCGCACGGTGCATCGACCTGATGCTTCATATGCAGCAGGCAGGAATCTGATAGCCTTCCCCTGCGGAAACCTCTATAATGGAATGGGACAAGGAACGGGGGTCCCGTTCCTTTTATTTATATACGGGAGGTCTTTTCATGATCCGGAAAAAATCCATCAATGATGTGGATGTCCGCGGCAAGCGCGTGTTCTGCCGCGTGGACTTCAATGTTCCCCAGGAGGGCGGGCAGATCACGGACGATACCCGCATCCGCGCAGCGCTTCCGACTGTCCGAAAGCTGTCGGAAGACGGTGCCCAGGTGATCCTTGCCAGCCACCTCGGCCGGCCGAAAGGGAAAGTGAATGAAGAGATGCGCATGACGGCTGTCGGACAGCGGCTTTCGGAGCTGCTCGGGCGTGAGGTGACGACGCTTCGGAAGTCTGTGGGACCGGAAGTCGAGCAGGCGGTCGGCGGCATGAAAAACGGCGACGTCATCCTGCTTGAGAACGTCCGCTTCCATGAAGGGGAAGAGAAGAACGACCCCGGACTCGCAAAGCAATTCGCCGCGCTTGCCGATCTTTATGTGAATGATGCGTTCGGCGCGGCACACCGGGCGCACGCCTCGACGGCAGGGATTGCGGATCATCTGCCGGCGGTTTCCGGTTTGCTGATGGAAAAGGAGCTGGACGTGCTCGGCAAGGCGCTTGCCGATCCGGAGCGGCCGTTCACGGCAATCATCGGCGGCGCGAAGGTGAAGGACAAGATCGGTGTGATTGACTTCCTTCTCGAAAAAGTGGACCATCTGCTTCTCGGGGGCGGTCTTTCCTATACGTTCTCGAGGGCGCAGGGCCATGACACGGGCAACTCGCTCGTCGAAGAAGACAAGGTGGACTTGGCCAGGTCGTTCATCGAGAAAGCGAAGGAAAAAGGAGTCGAGCTTCATCTTCCGGTGGATGCGGTCGTCGCTTCTGAATTCAGCGCGGACGCGGAAACGAAGGTCGTTTCGATTGATTCGATCCCGGCAGGGTGGATGGGGCTCGACATCGGACCCCAAACGGCCGAAGAATATGCAGACGTCATCGGGAGATCGAAGACCATTCTTTGGAACGGACCGATGGGCGTCTTTGAGATGGACGCCTTTGCGGACGGAACGCGGAAAGTCGCAGAAGCATCAGCGGAGACGGACGGTTATACGATCATCGGCGGAGGCGACTCTGCGGCTGCGGTCGAAAAGTTCGGTCTCTCAGAACAGATGGACCACATTTCAACAGGCGGCGGCGCTTCCCTTGAGTTCATGGAAGGGAAAGATCTGCCCGGAGTTTCAGCGCTCGACGACAAGTAATTGACGGAGGGATTCAACGTGCGAAAACCGATTATTGCAGGCAACTGGAAAATGCACAAGACACTCGGCGAAGCGGAACAGTTCTACGCAGATGTGCAGGGGGAAATTCCGGATCCGGCGAAAGTCGAAACGGTCATCTGCGCCCCGTATCCGTTCCTTTACCGGCTGGCCGGGCTGTCCGAAGGCAAGGCGCCTTCGGTCGGAGCCCAGAACATGCACTGGGAAGACGCCGGTGCATTCACGGGTGAAGTCAGCCCGGTTCAGTTGAAGGATCTCGGCGTGAACTATGCTATCATCGGCCACTCCGAACGCCGTGAATATTCCAATGAAACCGACGAAACCGTCAATCTGAAGCTGAAGGCGGCGCTCGGACACGGGATCATCCCGATCGTCTGCGTCGGTGAAACGCTTGAAGAACGGGAAGAAGGCCGGACGGAGGCCAAAGTGTCCGGTCAGGTGAAGGCGGCTTTTGTGGAAGTTTCCAGAGGGGAAGCTGAGCAGACTGTGATCGCCTATGAGCCGATTTGGGCGATCGGGACCGGAAAGACGGCCACTTCCGAAGAAGCGGGGGCCGTGTGCCGGACAATCCGGAATACGCTCGGGGAACTGTACGGCGGAGAGACTGCAGCGAAAATCCGCATTCAGTACGGCGGCAGCGTGAAGCCGGACAACATCGGCGAGCTGCTCGCACAGCCGGACATCGACGGTGCGCTTGTCGGCGGCGCCAGCCTGGATCCCGAATCATTCCTTCGCCTGGCGGAGGTGGCGGCCGATGAATAAACGTCCTGCCGCACTCATTATCCTGGACGGGTTCGGAAAACGGGATGAGACGTTCGGCAACGCGGTCGCCCAGGCGAGGAAGCCGAACTTTGACCGCTATTTCGCCCATTATCCGCATGCCTTCCTGCAGGCGAGCGGGGAGGCGGTCGGCCTTCCTGAAGGCCAGATGGGCAATTCCGAAGTTGGCCATACGAACATCGGAGCGGGACGGATCGTTTATCAGAGCCTGACAAGGATCAACAAATCGATCCGTGAAGGAGATTTCTTCGAAAATCCCGCCTTGCTGGACGCGGTTCGCCGTGCGAAGGATTCCGGAAAGTCGCTTCATCTGATGGGCCTGCTGTCGGACGGCGGCGTCCACAGCCATATCGATCACCTGTTTGCACTGATTGATCTGGCCGCGCGCCATGGCCTTGAGAATGTGTTTGTCCATGCGTTCCTTGACGGTCGTGATGTCGGGCCGAAGACGGCGCTCGGCTATATCGAGGAACTCGAGCAGCACATGAAGGACGCCGGCACCGGACGGATCGCTTCTGTGAGCGGCCGTTATTACGCAATGGACCGCGACCGCAGATGGGACCGGGAAAAGCTCGCCTATGATGCGATCACGGACGGCACCGGCGCTCAGGCCGCCACGGCGACCGCAGGAGTCCGGGAAGCGTATGAAAGAGGAGAAACCGACGAGTTCGTCATCCCGTTTGTCATCGCGGACAATGGGGTGCCGGAAGCGACGGTCAACGACGGCGACTCCGTGATTTTCTTCAACTTCCGTCCTGACCGGGCCATCCAGTTGACGTCTGCGTTCGTATCGGATCACTTCAGCGGGTTCGGCACGACTTACCGCCGGCCGCTCGACCTGACATTCGTCACCTTCACGCAGTACAGCGATGAGTTCGTCGGACTGGCGGAAATCGTCTTTCCGAACGTGAACCTGACCAACACCGTCGGGGAAGTGATCTCGCACGCCGGACTCCGGCAGCTGCGGATTGCAGAAACCGAGAAGTACCCGCATGTGACGTTCTTCATGAGCGGCGGCCGGGAGGAAGTGTTTGAAGGCGAGGAGCGGATCCTGATCAATTCGCCGAAGGTGGCGACCTATGATCTGAAGCCGGAGATGAGCGCCTATGAAGTGACGGATGCACTCGTCGACGTCATCAACCAGGACGGGACGGACGCCATCATCCTGAACTTCGCCAATCCGGACATGGTCGGCCACAGCGGCCGGCTGGAGCCGACGATCCAGGCGGTCGAAGCGGTCGATGAATGTCTTGGACGCGTGGTCGAAGCCCTGCTCGCGAAAGGCGGGGCGGCGATCATCACCGCCGATCACGGCAACGCCGACGAAGTGCTCACGCCGGAAGGCAAGCCGATGACCGCCCACACGGTGAATCCCGTGCCGGTCATCGTGACCGCGGAAGGCGTGACGATGAGAGAAGACGGCATTCTTGCCGACCTTGCGCCGACACTGCTGAAGCTGCTCGGCGTGCAGCAGCCGCCCGAAATGACGGGCAAGCCTTTATTCTAAAAAACAGGGAGCGTGTAGTCATGCCTATCATCACCCATATCCAAGCCCGCGAAGTTCTTGATTCCCGCGGCAATCCGACAGTTGAAGTGGAAGTGTTCACAGAAAGCGGCGCGTACGGACATGCCATCGTGCCGTCCGGCGCCTCGACGGGCGAATATGAAGCGGTGGAACTCCGCGACGGGGACTCGTCCCGCTACAACGGCAAGGGCGTCCTCAAAGCCGTCGATCATGTCAATGAACTGATCGCCGACGAACTCGTCGACAATTACTCGGTCCTCGACCAGGTATCGGTCGACAAGGCGCTCATCGAACTCGACGGAACGGAAAACAAAGGCAAGCTCGGCGCCAATGCCATCCTCGGCGTCTCGATGGCCGTTGCGCATGCCGGCGCGGATTATCTGGACATCCCGCTTTATCAATATCTCGGTGGCGTGAACGCAAAGACGCTTCCGGTTCCGATGATGAACATTCTGAACGGCGGAGAGCATGCGGACAACAACGTGGACATCCAGGAATTCATGGTCATGCCGGTCGGCGCGGAAACATTCCGCCAGGCGCTCCGGATGGGTGCGGAAGTGTTCCACTCCCTGAAATCCGTGCTGAAGGAGAAGGGCCTTGCGACTGCGGTCGGCGACGAAGGCGGCTTTGCCCCGAACCTCGGCTCGAACGAAGAGGCCCTCTCGACAATCATGGAAGCCATCGAAAAAGCGGGCTACAAGCCGGGTGAAGACCTGGTCCTTGCAATGGACGTCGCGTCTTCCGAGTTCTACGACAAGGAATCGGGCAAGTACAACCTGTCCGGAGAAGGCGTCAGCCGCACATCCGAGGAAATGGTGTCCTGGTATGAAGAACTTTGCTCAAAGTACCCGATCATCTCGATCGAGGACGGCCTTGACGAAAATGACTGGGAAGGCCACCGCCTGCTCACGGAGCGTCTCGGCAAGAGCGTCCAGCTTGTCGGCGATGATCTGTTTGTGACAAACACGAAAAAACTCGAACGCGGCATTTCCGAAGGCGTCGGCAACTCGATCCTCGTGAAGGTCAACCAGATCGGCACGCTCACCGAAACGTTCGATGCGATCGAAATGGCAAAGCGTGCCGGCTACACGGCGGTCATCTCGCACCGTTCGGGCGAGTCCGAAGACGTGACGATCGCCGACATCGCGGTCGCCGTCAACGCCGGCCAGATCAAAACCGGCGCCCCTTCGCGCACGGATCGCGTGGCGAAATACAACCAGCTGCTCCGCATCGAGGACCAGCTCGGCGACACGTCCGAGTACCCGGGACGCCGCGCATTCTACAATCTGAATAAATAATTCCCCGCGCCGGACCGGCTGCCGGGAATAATGTTGGCTCTACAATGTTAGTTGGGGTATAGGTACAATACCTCTAAATAAAAAAGGCACGCAAACTTCCA
>NZ_JBHLWY010000027.1:0-23888 GCF_042432615.1 Bhargavaea ullalensis | reverse complement strand
ACTTTGTTGCTGGCATATCTGCTTGATATGTCCGAATCATGTGTTTCGTTCACCCGACGGGGTCGGGAGCCGGAAACAATTTTATCAGCGTTTTGCTGTTCAGTTTTCAAGGTTCAGTTCGTTGCCGCTTGTTGTCTTTGCGACAGCTTAATTATAATATCATGCTGTCTGCCAAGTGTCAACATCTTTTTGCATTTGTTTTTCTTTCTTTTCCTTCGCCTCAAAAAGCGACCTCCTTAATATACAACCTGCAGACGAAAAGTGCAACCCTTTTTTTCAGCTGTGCCTATGATTTACTCAAAGCAGTATGGACAGTGCGCAGACCGAGGCGATTCCCGGGATCCCCAGTATGGCGATGAGCAGTCCGGATGCCACATTGATCGGAACGAAGAATCCGATGAGACCGGCTCCCAGGTTCAGCATGAACAAGATGAGGAATGAGGCTGCGAGTCTGAACCAGAACACCGAGAGCTTTTCGGCAACTGTATAGAAGATCCGCTTGTTGCGGATACAGATCAATAGAACGAACAGCACAATCGCTGTTCCGACCGCGTACTTCAAACCGATCCCTTCCTTCTAAAAAATTCAACACGACCCACTGTATGCGGCCGCGGTTTCCTATATGCACGCCGTGGTTGCCCGTCCAAGCAAAAAGCCGGGCATGTGCCGCCCGGCTTTTTCTTCAATCACTTCATATGGACATTGCGTTCCCTGGCTTCCTTGAACAAGTAGAAATGCCGGCTCTCTGCGATCTGCCTCTGGACTCTGGCCACGCCTTCATCGTCGAACCGGCCGGCCTGCCGCTCGATCTCCCTTGCCTGCAGCCACTCTTCCCTCGTTTCTGCGAGAAGGCGGACCAGGCGCTCATCATATTCGCGTTTCAGTCTGTTTTTCCTTCTGAACATTCTCTTCCCCGCCTCGGCTTCTCTTGCCCTTACAGTTCCCTTCTGCCTTCGATCGCTTTCGAAAGGGTCACTTCATCCGCATACTCCAGGTCCCCGCCGACCGGCAGCCCGTGGGCAATCCGGGTTGTCCGGATGCCGGACGGCTTGATGAGACGCGAAATGTACATCGACGTCGCTTCCCCCTCGATTGTCGGGTTCGTTGCCAAAATCACTTCCTGGACGGTCTCATCCTGCAGCCGCTTGAGCAGGTCCGGGATGTTGATGTCTTCCGGGCCGATGCCGTCCATCGGCGAAATCGCCCCGTGCAGGACATGGTACAGTCCGGTGTAGTCGCGCATCTTCTCCATGGCAATGACGTCTTTCGGCTCTTGAACCACACAGATGATCGAGCGGTCCCTCGACGGATCCTGGCAGATTCGGCAGGGATCCGTGTCGGTGATGTGCCCGCACACCGAACAGTAAGTCAGCTTTCGCTTGGCATCGACGAGCGCACGGGAAAACTCCATGACGGTGTCTTCTTTCATATCCAGTACATAGAAAGCAAGCCGGGCAGCCGTTTTCGGCCCGATGCCCGGCAGTTTCATAAAGCTGTCAATCAGCTTGGAAATCGGCTCAGGATAATGCAATCTGTTCGCTCCTCCTCATCATTTTGAACGAAAGGAAGGACGGGCCGCACCCTTCCGGTGACGGCCCGTCCTGATTCATCTTGCAGAAAAACTCCGGATCAGAACATTCCGGGCAGGTTCATGCCCTTCGTGAACTGGCCCATCGTCGAATTGGTCAGTTCATCCGCCTGCTTAAGCGCATCGTTCGTCGCGATGACAATCAGGTCCTGGAGCATTTCCACGTCTTCGGGATCCGCTACAGTCGGATCGACCGTCACTTCAAGCACTTCCTTATGCCCGGAAACGACCACTTTGACCATTCCTCCGCCCGCCGCGCCCTCAAGGCGCTTTTCGCCGAGTTCTTCCTGGGCTTCCGCCATCTTCTTCTGCATCTTCTGCATCTGTTTCATCATGCCTTGCATATTTCCCATGCCGCGCATATCAATTTCCTCCTCAAGTTGTAATATCAGTCGTCATGCACATGAACTGCCTGTTTTCCGAACAGCTTCTCCGCTTCTTCAATGATCGGATCTTTTTCAAAAGCGCCGGATTCTCCGAGCAGACCGAGCGCCTCTTCCGCCGCTGCCTCGTCCGGATCCCGGCCATCTTCCGTCTGTCCGTCTTTTTCCTGCGGTTTTGCGAGGCCGTGCTCCCGGATGAACGTCTCCCGGATTCTCAGCCAATCCTCTTCCGGGACGAACACCGCTTCGTAGGCATTGCCGGTCTTTTCTGTGAGGAGCCGGCTGAGCGACGCCATAAAGTCCGGGTTGCCGGCGGCCATTCCGCAGTGGATAGCATATTTGAATTTTAACACAAAGGCATTGCCCGAGGCCGCCACCGGTTCCGCGTCATTCAGAAGGGCAGACTGTGATTTCTGCATGCCCCCGAGTACGGCGGCCCAGTTGGATTTGATCGCCCGGATATCATCCTTTGTCGCCCGGGAGAGAATGTCCTTGATGCGGCCTTCCTGTATATTGAAGCCGTTTTTGGACTTTGGTGCCGGGCGCCTCTGAGGGACGGCCGGCTGCGCAGCCGCCGGAGCGATTCCCTGGCCGGCGGTCCCTTCCCTCAGCATTTTTTGCAGATCAAGGACCGTCTGTTCAAGCCGCGCGACCTTCAGCTGAAGTTCGTCCGCTTCCGGCCCTTCCGCCGGTTTTCCGGCAGGGGCGGGCCCGCCGTCGGCCTGGATCATCCTGAGAAGTGCCGCTTCCAGGTAGACCCGGGCATGATTCGAAAACCTCATGTCCTGCCGGGTTTCGGACAAAATGTCGATAAAGGCGTACAGGCGGTTTTCCGCAAGCCGTTCGGACAATCCGGAAACGAGTTCCGGATCGGACACCAGTTCATACAAGTCCGGCATGTCCGGTGCGGCCTTCATGACGAGCAGGTCACGGAAAAACGTGACCAGGTCCTCCGTCAGCCGGACAACATCCTTCCCCTCCGAGACCAGCCTGTCCAAAATCGAAAGGGCGCCGGCTGCGTCTTTTTCCGCAAGGGCGAGACCGATGTCGCGGAACAGCTCTTCGCCGATCGATCCGGTCACCATGACCGCATCCTCAAGCGACACGCCGTCGCCGCCGAATGAGACGGCCTGATCCAGCATGCTGAGCGCGTCACGCATTCCGCCTGCCGCCGCCCGTGCGATCACTTTGAGCGCCTGCACGTCGTACCCCGCTCCGACGTCATCGAGCACCTGCTCCATCCTGCCCGTCAGGTCCGCCCTGGACAGCGGCTTGAAGTCGAACCGCTGGCACCGGGAAATGATCGTCGGAGGGAGTTTGTGGGGCTCGGTCGTCGCCAGGATGAAGACCACATGCGAAGGCGGCTCCTCGAGCGTCTTCAACAATGCATTGAACGCACTGTTGGAAAGCATATGGACCTCATCGATGATATACACTTTGTATCTGGAATTGGACGGGGCGAACCGGACCTTCTCGATGATGTCCCGGATCTCCTCCACCCGGGAGTTCGAGGCGGCGTCGAATTCGATGACATCCGTGTCGGATCCGTCCATGATCCCGAGGCAGGACGCGCATTGATTGCACGGCTCTGCGGAGGGCGCCCCGGCACAGTTGAGGGCTTTGGCGAAAATCTTCGCCGCGCTCGTCTTCCCCGTCCCGCGCGGCCCTGAGAACAGATAGGCATGGGTCGTCTTGCTTTGGAGGAGGGCATTTTGCAGCGTCCGTCTGACGTGCTCCTGCCCGCTCATGTCTCCGAATGTCTGCGGCCGGTAAGCTCTGTAAAACGCCTGGTACATTAGCTGTCCCTCCCCCTCTTTCCACCATTTTTCACATGTTTCCATTATACCACAGGAGAGGGCGGCACGCCTTTCCGATCTCCTGCTTTTCATGCCATCCAAACATGCATTCTTCCGCGCACAAAAAGGCCCGCCCGGAAAACCGGGCGGACCGTTCATTCATCTTTAATGCCGTGCACCTTTCTTCGACCGATGCACACAAGCGTTACTCCTGTCGTTGGCTCGGCTTAGGCTGCCCCGCGGCACATGGAGAAAACCACTTAATGCTGCTTCCTTCCGGACCTGACATGGTTCATGGGGCCCCATTGCGCAGGACCCAAACGTCAACACTACGTGCAGAAGGCAGGCCCTGCATGACAGCGGCCTCGGAAAGGGATTCAGTCCCGCTGGAGCGGATTGCGGGTTACAGGACACCGCTACCTTCCCACCTAGCACGGCATTTCTCATTATAAGGGTTCCGGGCCTGAAAATCAACCTCTGCGGACATTTCAATTCCGTTGACACGGATCATCCGGCCATGCTAAATTATTAAACGTGACTTGGAGGAGTACCCAAGCCTGGCTGAAGGGACCGGTCTTGAAAACCGGGAGGCGGGTTACACCGCGCGGGGGTTCGAATCCCTCCTCCTCCGCCATTCACAAAAACGCGCATAAATTTGAGATAGAAAAAAATCGTTGCATCGCACCGGCAGCGATTTTTTCTCCCCTGTTTCTGATTGAAAATTTAAAAGAACGGGAACTCATACAATAATGAAGCAGCCTGCATCCAGACGATGCAGGCTGCTTTTCATGATGCCCCAGTATCAGCCATGGAAATGTCGCCATGCCTCAAGGATGCCGCCGGCACATGGTCGCGAGGCACGGAACATTCCGTCCCCCGTGATGACCCCGGCAAGTTCCGGCTGGGCATTCGAAACAATCACCGACGGGTGTCCGATCGTCAGCATGTCCAGGTCATTTCCCGAATCGCCGGCGATCAGGACATCGGCATCGCCCGCCACGTAATGTTCCATCACATAGCGGAGCGCCTCACCTTTCCCGCCGCCCGCCGGAAGAATGTCCACGTCACGCCCGGAGCTGAAGATGAACGTATGGGCGATGCCGCCTTGTTTGAGGCGGGCGCGAAGCTCGTCCGCGGGCCCGGCCCCGTCACTGTGAAAGGAAACACGCCGGTTGTCGGGGAGTTCCTGGCGGCAGAGTCCCTCAATGTCCGCCGCCGCCCGCTCCACCGCTTCCGGCCGCCAGTCTGCCGACATCCGCTCCGACCATCCTTCATCCTCCTGCAGCGCAGGTCCCGCGAAGATGGCGGTGCCGACATCGGTCACAAGGAGGTCCGGCCTTGGCAGCCCCTCTTCTTGCATGAGTTCCTCGGCCGATGCCCGGTGCCGGCCCGTCACGTAGGCAAGCGCAACCGGCTCTTTCTCGGCCTCATAATAATTGAGGAGCTCCTTCAGGCCGTCCTCGTCACCGACGAGCGTTCCGTCGAGATCAGTCGCCAATAAACGCCGGATCTTCTGCACCGTGCAACACCTCGTAGATTTCATGGATGGTTTCTGCGATCGACGGCCAGCTGAACAGGCTCTTCGCCCTTGCCGAGGCCTGCCTGCCGAGCCGGTCCGCCAGTTCCTTGTTTTCTGCCAATTTCCTGAAAGCTCGGGACAGCTCTGCGGGGTTTCGCGAAGAAACGAGCAACCCGGTCCTTCCGTCCTGCACGACATCCTGCAGGCCGCCGACCTCCGATGCGATCACCGGGGTTCCGCAGGCCTGGGCTTCGGCCGCAACCATTCCGAACGATTCATAGTAGGACGGCACGGCAACCGCAGTCGCCTTTGAAAAGAGCGCGGCCAGCTCATCCTGTGACAGCGGGCCGAGGAAAGTCACATGCTCTTCGATCCCGTCCACCGCCCTGCGCAGCTTGGACTGGGTCGGCAATCCGGATTTCGGATCAATGTCTTCCGGGGCTCCTCCCGCCAGGATGAGACGGGCATCGGAACCGTGTCTCAGGAACAGGCGGAATCCACGGAGCAGCGTCAGGATCCCTTTCGTCTTTTCAAAACGGCCGGCGTAGGCAAAAAGCGGCTTTCCGGTCTTCTTGACGGCCGGCGCCTGCTCAAACGCTTCATCCACGCCGATCGAAACAACGGTGATGCTTGCCCGGTCTCCCGCAAACTCCAAGATCATCTCTTTTTCTGTCGGAGTGGTGGCGATCACACGATCCGCTGAAGCCAGGATCCGGCGCTCTGCCTCAAGCCGTTCTTCTTCCCGGTTGCCCGTCGCCTTCGCTTTGGCGACGCCGAGCGAGTGGGAAGTATGGATGAGCGGGATGCCGTATTCCTGTTTCAATGCGAGCCCGAGAAGGCCCGACATCCAGTAGTGGGAATGGATGACGTCGTAATCGCCAAGCGGAAGGACGGCTTTCATTTCGCGTTGGAAGGCGGGGAGCAGATGGACCATCTCTGTTTTCGGCACGTATCCTTTATGGCCGGCCGCAATCCGGATCACCCGGCATGAGTCGCCGAACGCTTCGATCCTCGGTGACTCTTCATCGCTCCAGTGGGTCACCACATCCACTTCAAGGCCCCGCTCCGCAAGGGCACAGGCCAGCTGTTTCACATAATTATTCTGGCCGCCTGATTGCTTGCCGCCCAGTTTTGCTAGCGGATCCCCATGGTCTGAGATGAACAATACTTTTTTGCACATTCAGACAACAACCCCTTTCACAATCTCTTTTCCGTGCATGACAGCTGAATTCAACCGCCGAAAAAATGCAGTTTAGTACTTTTGTATACCCTATTCATTAAATTTCAAACAAAAACTGGCATAGATTTTTAAAATTCGGGTATTCATATTAAGATAGAGAGACAAAAGAATGCATCCAAATAGAGAGGCGGGAGTTTATGGGACTGAAAAAAGTAAAATGGTATGAGCCGGCCCTCGTTGCCATCAAGGTGACCGCCGCACGCGCCTTGGCGCGCTTCCTTCCGTCAAAGGGGAGGCCGATTGTGCTCGTCGGCGGGAATCTCGGTGAAAAGTATGAGGACAATGCCTCGGTGTTCCATACATATCTCATGAAGGAACGCCCGGATCTCGACACCTACTGGCTGTATGACCGCCGGACGGATTATGTGAAGCGGGAAGGAATCGACAAAGCCATCCCCCTCGGCAGCTTCCGGAACTATGTGATGTTTTTCAGAGCGGACTACAGCTTCCACGGACATTCCATCCTCTATGACATCGCCCCCGGGATCGACCCCTACATCCACCTCAACAAGAAGACTGTCATGACCCATATCAGCCACGGCATCGAAGGGTTCAAGAAGATCCTGATCCAGCCCGAAGACGTTCCGCTCCTCCGGCGGACGGATTATTTCAACTGTGCATCCGACTACGAGCGGAACATCAAGCTGAAAGGGTGGGGCTTTCCGGAAGAGAAGCTGATCACCACCGGCATGGCCCGGTTTGACCGGCTGGAACCCGACAGCCCGGCACCCGAAGTCCAAAACATCCTCGTCATGATGACTTGGAGAGAGTGGCTGTTCGGACTGTCCGACGAGGAATTCATGGAGAGCGAGTACTTCCGCCGCACGGTCGGCCTGCTGGATGACCCGGGAATCAGGCGGCTCATCGAGGACCGCGGGCTGAAGGTCAAAGTCGCTCTTCACCCGTTCATGAAGCGGTTTGAGCCGGTCTTCAAATCGCTGCCGGGTTCCGACCGGATCCGCTTTGTAAGCTTTGATGAAATTTCCGTCAAGGAAGAAGTCATCCGGGCAGACATGCTGCTGACCGATTATACGAGCGTGTCCTGGGACTTCCTTTACCAGAACAAACCGATCATCTTCTACATGTTCGACCAGAAGGAACTGGAAGAAAAAAGAGGGACTTATCTGGACCTCGACGGAGACCTCTACGGCTACAAGGCCAAGTCGGCGGGAGAGGTCCGGACGCTTCTCGACAAAATCACGGCCGGCGCCAACACAAATCCATGGTACGGGAAGGCTCCGTATTACTTCGGCTATTTTGACGGCGAAAATTGCCGGCGGCTGGCAGACAAGGTCATCGGTCCCGTCCCCTCAGAAGACCGTCCCCCTATGATGGCAGGCAAGACCGTTCCGGCCGAATAAAAAAAGACGGCATGGCTGCCGGCAATTTGGCTCAACAAAATAGTTTATGTGCCGGAATGGCGGTTTAGAACCGTTTGGCCATAGAAAAAAGCGGAATCCCGATGGGTTCCGCTTTTTTCATTACTGCCCGGCCGACTGGCGGTCATAGTTCCGGAGAATCATTCCGTTCACCCGGTGCATGCCCTGCTGCTCGTAAAACGGGACGAGCCCGTCATCGCAACAAAGGTCAATCATATATAAGTTGCCGAGCTTTTCAATCATGCGGCGGACGAGTGTCTGTCCGATCCCCCGACCCTGCAGCTCCGGTAGCACTTCAAGCAGTGGGATGTAAGCCGACAGGACACCGTCGCTCACCGCTGTGATGAAACCGATCACCCGTTTTTCCTCAGTGTCTACAGCCAGGACCACGTGGCTGCTCTGCTGCAGAAGGCGCAGATGGGTTTCACAGTCCGGCGGATCCGGCCAGCCGGCAAAAAATCCTTCCAGCATGCCGGGGGTGATGTCTCCCGCATGGGTTTTGTATTCAATCGCCAATCCGTTTTTCCCTTTTCATGCTGTTTTTCGGGAACAACGGGTTTTTCAAAAATAAAGCTTTTTAAACCGCCACGGCCGCAGCCCCTTCGCCGGTTGCCCGGACGGCGATCGGGCGGTAAGCCGGAAATTCCTTCCCAAGGCGGGCGGCCAGGGCTTCTTCGGTTCCCGGTGCCGCCAGCACGAAGATCGACGGGCCGGCACCGCTCACCGCTGTGCCGAACGCACCTGCAGACCGGCAGTACAAACGAATCTGCCCGAAGTCCGGGAACAGTCCGATCCGGTAGGGTTCATGGAGCACGTCTTCCTCCATCATCAAACCGGCCGTCTTCCAGTCCCCGACCGCAAAAGCCGCCGCCAGAACGCCTGCCGCACTGCTTCCTTCCACGGCCTCGCGGTGGTCAATAGAATCCGGAAGAAGCCCGCGGGATTCTTCCGTGGCGAACGGCTTGTCCGGGACAAGGACGACGCCTGCCACGTCAGGCGTCGGAATATGGACGGTCCGGACAATGCCGTCCCGGTAATGGGACACTGTTGCGCCGCCCATGAGCGAGGCCACCACATTGTCCGCGTGCCCTTCCATGGCACTGCCGATCCGGACCTTTTCCTCCATTGAAAGACCGCTTCCGAGCAGCCGGTCCGCAATCTCAATCCCCGCTGCCACGGCGGTTGCACTGCTGCCGAGCCCCTTGCCGAGCGGGATGTCCGATCTGACGAAAAGCCTGCAAGGCGGCAGAACCAGTCCCTGTACGGCCGCCGTTTCAAGCGCGGCGCGGACGATCAGATTCTCCTCCCCCTCCTCAAGGGCGGTGTATTCGTCTCCGTCATACCGGACTTCCCACCGGTCCGCCGGTTCGGCGGAAACTTCCATGAACAGGGAAAGCGCAAGTGCGGCACAGTCAAAACCGGGGCCCAGATTGGCCGTTGTGGCCGGCACCCGGACGGTGAATGGCCCGCTGCCCATCAGACTTCCTCCGTATTCAGACCGCCGATGAACACTTCGAACTCTTCCTGTGTGATCGGGGCCTGTCCTTCATTCACCATGATGGCCGTGTCCGGATCCTTCAGCCCGTTGCCGGTGAGCACACCGACGACCGTCGAACCCCGCTTCAGCCCGCCTTCTTCGAGTTGCTTGCGAATGCCGGCGATCGTCGCACACGATGCCGGCTCGGCAAACACGCCTTCCGTCTCGGCAAGCAGCTTGTAGGCATCGAGGATTTCCTCATCGGTGACGGCCAGAATGTTCCCGTCCGACTCGGCCAGCGCCGCTTCCGCGAGCTGCCAGCTTGCCGGGTTGCCGATCCGGATGGCCGTCGCGACCGTTTCCGGCTTTTCCACCGGCGCGCCGTTCACGATCGGGGCGGCGCCCGCCGCCTGCACGCCGAGAAGCTGCGGCCGGTCTGTATTCATGCGGTCCGCGTATTCCTTGAAGCCCTTCCAGGCGGCCGAGATGTTGCCCGCGTTGCCGACCGGGAGCGCGAACACATCGGGCACTTTGCCCAGTTGTTCGATCGTCTCAAAAGCAATGGTCTTCTGGCCTTCCAGCCGGTACGGGTTCACCGAATTCACTAGCGCAATCTCATCACCGGCGGTTTCGCGGACCATCCGCAGTGCTTCGTCGAAGTTCCCTTCAATCGAAAGGATTTCCGCTCCGTACATTTTTGCCTGCGCCAGCTTGCCGAGGGCGATGCGGCCTTCGGGGATGACGACGACGGTTCGCATGCCGGCCCGCGCTCCGTATGCGGCCGCCGATGCGGATGTATTGCCGGTCGATGCGCAGATGAGGGCCGATTTCCCCTCCTCTTTCGCCTTGGCGACCGCCATCACCATTCCCCGGTCCTTGAAGGATCCGGTCGGATTGGTGCCTTCCGTCTTCACGTACAGGTCGATGTCCCACAACCGGGACAGATTGTCGAGCCGGATGAGCGGCGTGTTGCCCTCATGCAGGGTGAGCACCGGGGTCTCCTCCGTTACCGGCAGCCATTCCCGGTATTCTTCGATCAGGCCTTTCCAGCGCTTTGCAGTCGGTGTTTTTTCCATATTGACGCCACCTCCGGATGTATGTACACTATGAAGAAACAATTGTCCTTGTCACAAGGACATTATAAATGTTGAGGTTGACAGAAACAACCCCGTCCGTATATATTTTAGGACAATTCCAACTTGGTGAACACCTTTTGCGAACAAGAAATCAAAACAGATGGGACTTGATGAGATGAAAGTGTGCAAATTCGGTGGTACTTCAGTCGCGTCGGCACAGCAGATCATGAAAGTGGCAGGCCTCATCTCATCGGATCCCTCCCGTCGGATTGTCGTTGTCTCGGCTCCCGGCAAGCGGCATCCGGAAGACCCGAAAGTCACTGACCTCCTCATCCGCCTCGCGGACGCTGCGCTGGACGGCAAAGATACGGACCGTCTTCTCAGCGAAGTGGTGGACCGGTTCCGCTCCATTGCCGATGACCTCGGCCTCGCCCCCGGCTTTGCCGGCACAGTCGAACAGGATCTCCGGAGCCGGCTCGGAACCGACCGT
The DNA here is from genome assembly GCF_042432615.1 of Bhargavaea ullalensis. Lineage (NCBI taxonomy): Bacteria > Bacillati > Bacillota > Bacilli > Caryophanales > Caryophanaceae > Bhargavaea > Bhargavaea ullalensis. The sequence continues at coordinate 12,940 of NZ_JBHLWY010000027.1, read as the reverse complement.
CCGGATGCCGGCCGGTTTCTGGATCTGATGAAAGCGGCCGGCGAAGACAACAACGCCCGGCTGGTCGCCGCCTATCTCAACCAGATCGGCGTAGAGGCGGTCTATATGTCACCGAAAGAAGCGGGGCTGATCGTCGAGGGACCCGCCGGTGACGGTATGGCCGATGTTGCGTGCTACGAGCAGCTTTCCAGGCTGAAGGACGATCCGCGCGTCATCGTCTTCCCCGGATTTTTCGGCTTTACGAAAGACGGGGTCCTGTGTACGTTCGGCCGGGGCGGCTCGGACATCACGGGCTCCATCCTGGCAGCGGCGACCGATGCGGATCTTTATGAGAACTTCACGGATGTCGACGGGGTTTTCGCCGCCAATCCGAATGTTGTCGACCGCCCGGCGCTGATCGGGAAGATGACCTACCGGGAAATGCGCGAACTCGCCTACAACGGCTTCAATGTCCTTCATGACGAGTCGCTCATGCCGGCTTTCCTGAAGTCGGTGCCCGTCAATATCCGCAATACGAACAACCCGTCTGCACCGGGCACGCTCATCGTCAGAGAGCGCAACTGCAAAACCCAACCGGTCATCGGAATCGCGGCGGACAGCGGCTTCAGCACGCTGTTCGTCGACAAATACCTCATGAACCGCGAAATCGGGTTCGGCCGCAAACTCCTCGGCATCCTGGAAGACGAAAATATTTCATTTGAGCATACACCGTCCGGGATCGACAACCTGTCCGTCATCATCCGGAACAAGTTCCTCACGCCCGAAAAGGAAGAGCGGATCCTCCGCCGCTGCTACGAGGAGCTGAAAGTCGACCATGCCCATCTCAATTCCGACTACTCCATGATCGTCCTCGTCGGTGAGGCGATGCGACACACGAAGGGACTGGCGGCACGGGCGGCGATGGCCCTTGCCGGCTCCGGCACGAACATCGAGATGATCAACCAGGGCTCTTCCGAAGTCAGCATCGTCTTCGGCGTCCATAAGTCAGATGAGAAAAAGGCCCTGCGCGCCGTCTACGAAGAATTTTTCGTTCCGAGCGCCGTCCCCTCCTTTTGAGGAAGGAGGCCGGTGACTGTTGAACCGCCCCGCCGGATTGACCCGGTGGGGCGGATTTGTTGTGTGGATAGATGGATGGGAGCGGGATGGGTTGTCGTGAGAGGAACAGGGAAAGGGACGCCGGCTCAAGCAGGCCCTGCCTTCGGTGACTTTTCCCGTTTTGCGGGGGCTTGCTCCGTATTGGTGGTGTCCTGGGTGAGTGGAATCATAGGCGCCGTGAGTGAGCGCGTTGCCGGGGTGAGTGGAATCATAGGCGCCGTGAGTGAGCGCGTTGCCGGGGTGAGTGGAATCATAGACGCTATGAGTGAGCGCGTTGCCGGAGTGAGTGGAATCATGGAGCGACAGTGGCCAGTTCTCTGTATGATTACACTCAGAAGAAGAAATCCGCGACGCTCCTTACTCCGATTCTCCGCTCTTTACTCCAATCCCCCCGCTCCCACAAATCAAAAAAGAGCCGGAGGGAATCCGGGCTCTTTGGATGGTTCTATTCATTTGCCGAGAAGGTCGGCTTGTTTCATGAAGTGGCCCATGCGTTCGACGACGTCTTCGATGGCAGTCGGGTCGGTCATCAGGTCATAGTCCTTGATGTCGAGCCGGAGAACCGGGCAGGCGTTGAATGAATCAATCCAGCGGTTGTAGCGCTCGTACATTTCTTCCCAGTATTCGATCGGGGTCGACTGTTCCATCGGGCGGCCGCGCTCTTTGATGCGCCCGATGATCTGGTCGAATGAGCCTTCCAGGTAGACGAGCACGTCAGGATGCGGGAAGTACGGGGTCATGACCATGGCCTCGAACAGTTCGGTGTACGTGTTGTAGTCGACCGGATCCATCGTGCCCTTTTCGTAGTGCATCTTGGCGAAGATTCCGGTGTCTTCATAGATCGACCGGTCCTGGATGAACCCGCCGCCGTATTCGAACATCCGCTTTTGTTCTTTGAACCGTTCTGCCAGGAAGTAGATCTGCAGATGGAAGCTCCACTTCTCGAAGTCCTCGTAGAACCGGTCAAGATACGGGTTCGTGTCGACTTTTTCGTAGGAGGTCCGGAAGCCGAGCGAGTCGGCGAGCGCCCTCGTCATCGTGGACTTGCCGACGCCGACCGTTCCGGCGACGGTGATGACTGCATGTTTCGGGATATTATACTTTTCGCGTAGATTCATTTGCTGATGGCCCCTTTTTCAATGACCCGGCTGATCTCCTCCAGAATTTCCTTCCGGTCGACGCCGTTGCGGACAAAATCATACCGGTCGCCGCTGAACCGGAGAACCGGGATGTCCGGGTGGGCGGCTTCAAACCGTCCGATGAATTCCTCATAGTCTGCGGACAGCTGCGCAATGTATGCCGGGTCCATGTTCTTTTCAATATCCCGTCCCCGCATGGCGATGCGGCCCATGAGTGTTTCGAGGCTGGCATTTAAATAAACGATGACGTTCGGCATCGGCATATCCGCCGTCAGGATGTTGTAGATTTGTTCGTATTTTGCAAAGTCGCCCGGCTTCAGGCTCCTTTTGGCAAAGATGAGGTTCTTGAATATGTGATAGTCTGCGACGACCGGCTCGTTCTGTCCATGGATGGCCGTTTTGATGTCGCCGAGCTGCTTGTACCGGTTGCACAGAAAGAACATCTCGGTCTGGAAGCTCCATTCGTCGATGTCTTCATAGAATTTACCAAGGAACGGATTCTCATCCACGATCTCCTTGAGCAGCCGGAATCGGAACGTTTCCGCGATTTCGCCTGCCAGTGACGTCTTGCCGACGCCGATTGGCCCTTCGACCGCGATGAACGGAACGTGCATCCGGATTTCCTCCCTTTCTCTTGCTGTTCGACACTTCATTTTATCACAGGAATGGAATGAAAAATAGCCGGGTCCATCTTCCTGAAGAAGATGGAAACCGGCTCACAATTTTTTCACGTGGAACATTTCCGACAAGATCCGCCAATTCTGCGGGAACGGGAATGCCAGGTGCCAGTAGGAGATGCCCCGGAGTCCGAGTTGCTTCAGAAGGTCTAATTTCGCCTTGATTGAACGCGCATCCTCAAACCAGACAACATGTTCCTTGCCGTCCTTCCAATAATTGAAGAATGGAGCCTGTGCCTTCTCATCGTATTGGATGGCGGCATTCCGCTCCCTGGCTAGTGCAATGGCGGCCTGCGGACTGAGCGTGCGTGCCGGCGGATTCCCCTGCTTGAACGGCAGGGTCCAGTCATAGCCGTACAAGTTCTGGCCCATATGGACTTTATTCGCCGGAATGACGCTGACGGCAAACTCCAGCACGTCCCTTACAGGACCGATCGGTGAAACGGCCATCGGCGGACCGCCGCTGTATCCCCATTCGTACGTCATGACCACGACGAAGTCGGCAATTTTTCCGATTGCGGCATAATCATGGCCCTCATACCATTTGCCGGGCTGCTCCGCAGATGTCTTCGGCGGGAGCGCGACCGACAAGGTCAGTCCGTGCGGGGAAATGCCGTTTTTCAACTTCTGGAGAAAAGCCGTGTACTTTTCGCGGTTTTCCTTGCCGAGATACTCAAAGTCGACATGAACATCCTTTGAACCTTTTTCCTTGGCAAGCCGGACAATGTCGCTGATCATCTTGTCCTGTGCAGCCTGGCTGTTGAAAAGCGCCTCTGCCAGCGTATCGCTGAAACCGCCCTCTTCAATGTTGACGATCACGATGGCGGTCGCCACGTCCTGCCTGGCCGCCGCATCCCCGATGCCGCCCCAGTCGAATGTCACAAGAGAGCCGTCGCGCTTCACTTCGTAGGCAAACGGCATGATGTATGTCAGCTCTGGACCCCGCTTGCGGATTTCCTGCAGCAGGGAGGCGGGCGGCTCGGCCGTGTACCATTCGACATAGGCGTTCGTCTCGATCGTCCGCCTGTTCGGATCCGGCGTCTGCGGAATATAAAGCGCCTGGCCGACGACGAGCACGTCCGGGTCGGGCAGTTCATTTACCGCCGCAAGCGTTGCGGCATTCGTGTTGTACCGCTTGGCAATCGAGTACAGGCTCTCCCCCGATTTCACTACATGGATCATTCCATTCCTCCTCAAATTCGTCCGGTTCATCTTATGCAGCGCACCGGGGTTCCGTGAAGCCGGGCAGCCGGCAACGCTTCGGAAAACCGCTCTGTTCATGGTAAACTGGAGACGATAAAAGACAAAGGCGGGAACGGGATGGAAGAGAAAACTTATTCGGAGTCCGGCGAACCGGCAGAAGACCGCCGGTTTATGGAATTGGCCATCCAGGAAGCGAAAAAGGCCGAGGCACTCGGCGAAGTGCCGATCGGTGCCGTCATCGTCAAGGACGGCCGGGTGATTGCGCGCGCCCACAATTTGCGGGAACAGGAACAGCAGGCCACTTCCCACGCGGAGCTGGCGGCCATTGCGGAAGCCTGCCGAAAAACCGGCAGCTGGCGGCTGGAGGACACGGTGCTCTACGTCACGCTCGAGCCCTGCCCGATGTGCGCCGGGGCGATTCTTCAGTCACGGATCCCGCGTGTTGTCTACGGGGCCAGGGATCCGAAGGCCGGTTGCGTGGATTCGCTTTACCGACTGCTGGACGACTCACGATTCAATCACCGGTGCGAGGTGAGCGAAGGCGTGCTCGGCGAGGAGTGCGGCCGCCTCCTGACTGATTTTTTCCGGGCAATCCGGGATCGGCGAAAGGCGGAGAAATTGGCTGAACGTGAACGCGTGGACCGGGAAGCCTCCGGTGAGCTTTAAATCAAAATGAATCCATGAAAGCCCGCCGCCTTTATCAGGCAGCGGGCTTTCGGCACTCATTCAGATGTCACTTCGCAGGCACGATCCGTTCCTTGTTGCCCATGTAAGGACGCAGAGCTTCCGGAATGAGGACAGAGCCGTCTTCCTGCTGATAGTTCTCAAGCAGGGCGGCGACGGTGCGGCCGATCGCGAGGCCGCTGCCGTTCAGTGTATGGACGTACTCCGGCTTTGCCCCCTGTTCGCGGCGAAAGCGGATGTTCGCGCGGCGTGCCTGGAAATCTTCAAAATTCGAGCAGGAAGAGATTTCCCGGTAGACGCCCTGTGTCGGGATCCACACTTCGATGTCGTACTTCTTCGCGGCCGTGAATCCGAGATCGGCGGTGCACATCTTCAAGACTCGGTAAGGGAGTCCGAGCAGCTGGAGCACTTTCTCGGCATGGCCGGTCAGCTTCTCGAGCATTTCGTACGATTCCTCCGGCTTCACAAAATGCACGAGTTCGACTTTGTTGAACTGGTGCTGGCGGATGAGTCCGCGGGTGTCCCGCCCGGCGGAACCCGCCTCGGAGCGGAAGCAGGCGCTGTACGCCGCATAAGACTCGGGCAGGCCGGCCCCGTCCAGGATTTCATCTCGGTGGAAGTTCGTCACCGGCACTTCCGCCGTCGGGATGAGGAAGTAGTCCTCCTCCTCGATCAGGAATGCATCTTCCTCAAACTTAGGGAGCTGTCCGGTCCCGGTCAGGCTCGTCCGGTTGACGAGAAACGGCGGAAGCATTTCCTCGTAGCCGTGCTCATCCGTGTGGAGATCGAGCATGAACGCGGCCAGCGCCCGTTCAAGCCGGGCACCCGCACCCCGGTAAAAGACAAACCGGCTGCCGGTCGTCTTCGCGGCCCGCTCAAAATCCAGGATGCCGAGATCGGTTCCGATTTCCCAGTGGGGTTTTGCCTCAAAACTGAACTCAGGCACATCCCCCCACTTGCGGATTTCGACGTTGTCCTCTTCACTGTCGCCCACCGGCACGCTTTCATGAGGGATGTTCGGCACGCGCATCATCACGTAATCCAGGTTCTCTTCGACTTCGTGCAGTTCGGTGTCGAGTTCTTTGATCTTGTCGCCGACTTCGCGCATTTTCGCGATGGCCTCATCCGCATTTTCCTTGTTGCGCTTCATCTCGGCAATTTGCTGGGATGCCGCATTGCGTTCCGCCTTCAGTTCCTCGACACGGGCAATGAGTTCTCGGCGGCGGACGTCAAGCTCCCCGAACCGGTCAAAATCGGACAGATCCTCTCCCCGCTTCGCCAGCTTCTCTTTCACCTCGTCAAAATGAGCCCGGACATATTTGATATCCAGCATGTTCAGTTCCTCCTTGTTTGTCGGATCCGGTGAGGGGCAGACAGACAAAAAGCCCCCGTCCCCGAAAAAGGGACGAGAGCTTTTCCCGCGTTGCCACCCGAATTGGCTGCAAAGGCAGCCCGCTTTCATGGAATAACGGTCCATCCGCCGGCCGGGCCTACTGTTCGGTTCAGCCCGGCTGCTCAGGGACGGATTCACGGACATTCTTGCCGGCTCGCACCTGCCGCCGGCTCTCTGCAAAGAATGGCTCCGCTACTGCTTCCCCTCATCGACTCTGACTTTGAAATTAACAACACTGTACTACACCGGAAGGAAATTGGCAAGCTGCGCCTGTTTCCGGCTGCATCCGACCCGGCCGAACCGATTACCAGCCGCGTCCGCTCATGCGCTCTTCCTCGGCCAGCGCCGCAATTTCCAGGCCTTTCATCGGGGTGCCGATGTCCTTCGACAGTTCGCCGATCAGGGCATAGTCTTTGTAATTACGGGTTGCCTGGACGATCGCCTTTGCAAACTTCTCGGGATTGTCCGACTTGAAGATCCCCGAACCGACAAACACGCCGTCCGATCCGAGTTCCATCATGAGCGCCGCGTCCGCCGGCGTCGCCACGCCGCCCGCTGCGTAGTTCGTGACCGGAAGCCGGCCTTTTTCCCGGATTGCGAGCAAGATTTCGTAAGGCGCCTGCAGGTCCCGTGCCTCCACCATCAGTTCATCTTCGCTCATATTGACCACCCGGTTCACCTGCGCATTCACTTTGCGGAGATGACGGACGGCTTCCACGATATTCCCCGTGCCCGGCTCGCCTTTCGTGCGGAGCATCCGGGCACCTTCGCCGAGTCGTCGGGCCGCTTCCCCGAGATCGCGCGCACCGCAGACGAACGGCACGTCAAATGTGCTTTTCAGCAAGTGGAATTCCTCGTCCGCCGGTGTCAGCACTTCACTTTCATCGATGTAATCGACGCCGAGCGCCTCCAGCACACGGGCTTCGGAAATGTGTCCGATACGTGCTTTGGCCATGACCGGGATGGAGACGGCCGCCTTCACTTCTTCGATGATCCGCGGATCTGCCATGCGTGCGACCCCGCCAGCCTTGCGGATATCCGACGGAACGCGCTCAAGGGCCATGACCGCCACCGCGCCTGCCGCCTCCGCCACTTTTGCCTGTTCTGCATTGATGACGTCCATGATGACGCCGCCGTATTGAAATTGCATGTTCATCCCTCTTTCTTTGCCTTTTGTCTCGTTCCACTTTTCAGTATAATGAAAGATGACCATATTGAAATGACCAGTTTGGAACAAAATAAAAGGCCAGTTTGAACTGAAAGGATGGATGGACATGCTCATCGTACCGATTGACCGTGAGGGGGGCGAACCCATCTATGTCCAGATCTACGAAGGCGTGCGCGATAAAATCACGGACGGTTCGCTGCCGGTTGGCACGAAGCTTCCGTCAAAAAGGAAATTCGCCGACAACCTTTCCGTCAGCAATACGACGGTGGAACTCGCTTACGGCCAGCTGTTGGCAGAAGGGTACATCAGTTCCAGGCCGAGGAGCGGCTTCTTCGTTCAGGACGTCGGCGAACTCGCCTACGCACAGCCGCTGAAACCCGCGCCTGTCTTGCCGGCAACCTCCGGGCAACCGGGGGAAACAAAGGAATACGTGTTTGATTTCTCCCCCGGGCGGATCGATACGGAGGCTTTTCCGTTCGATGCCTGGCGCAAGCAGGCAAAATCGGTCATCGATGAGTCGTCGGCGGACCTGCTCCTCCTCGGACCCCCGACCGGAGAACCGGAACTCAGGCAGGAGATCGCCCTGTACCTGAACCACTCCCGGGGTGTCGCCTGCACGGCGGAGCAGATCATCATCGGTTCCGGTACCGAACAGCTCATGCCTCTCGTCATCCGGCTTCTCGGCGGAGACACCGTCTATGCCATCGAGGATCCGGGCTATCCGCTCACCCACCACATCTTCCGTCAGAACGACCGCAGGGCCGTCCCCGTGCCGGTCGATGAGGAAGGCATCAACGTCCGCCTGCTCGGAGAGTCCGGCGCCGATGCGGCCTATGTGACCCCTGCCCACCAGTTCCCGACGGGTGCCGTCCTGTCCGCCAACCGGCGCAGCCAGTTGCTGGCCTGGGCTGCAGAGGCGACCGGACGCTATGTGATCGAAGATGACTACGACAGCGAATTCCGCTATGGCGGCATCCCCGTCCCCGCACTTCAGGGCATGGACCGGCACGGACGGGTCCTGTACATCAGCACCTTTTCAAAATCGCTCATGCCTTCGCTCCGGATCGCCTACATGGTGCTGCCCAGGCAGCTGGTCCCCCGCTACACCGAACTGTTCGACCATTACGCATCCACGGTGCCGAGGTTTGATCAGCATATTCTTGCCGGCTTCATGCGGGACGGTTCCTTCTCCCGCCATCTGAACCGGATGAGGAAAGTGTACCGGCGCAAATACACGGCACTCACGGCGGCGCTTGCCTCCTACAGAGAGACGGTTGCCTTTGAAGAAAGCCAGGCGGGCATGCATCTCCGGCTCGCTGTCCGGACGGAACGGACGGAGGAAGAGCTCGTCAGCCTGGCTGCCGCTGCCGGCATCCGCGTCCAGTCTGCCGGATCCTATTCCGTCAATCCAAAACCAAAGGAAGGAATCGCCGAAATCGTGCTCGGCTTCGGCGGCATTCCTGCACAGGAAATCCCTGACGCCATCCGGCAGCTCATGCACTGCTGGTGGATTGGACGGACATGAAAAAGACGGGAAGGCCCGATGCCTTCCCGTCTTTGCATTTATTTTCAGAACAGCCCTTTGACGAAGTCGGTGGATTTGTTCCATACTCCGGAGAAGAAGTCCCCGATTGCCTGAAGGGTCAGCTTGAACCAGCCGGCTTTTTCCACTTTCTCGAGCGTGACGACATCCGCCCCGAGCTCTCCGCCCTGAACGAAGCCGTAAACTGGCCCGCCGTCTTTGCGGACGATGTCTGCCTTGCCGACGACGGTGCCTTTTTTCACCGGTGCTTCGAGGCTGCCGTCTTTCAGCTTGGTTTCATCCTTCGTGAACTTGACGTCATATTCATCTTGGTCCGTTGTTTGGACAAGCATGGAGAACGGCTTTTCGACGCCGATCTTCACTTGCTTTTCTTTGCCTTTTTTCACAGGAACCGTTTTATTGCCCTTGAACTGATGGGCGGCCGGGAAGATCTCTTTTTCGGAGAACTGGTTGAAGCCGTATTCAAACAGCGTCTTGGCCGCGTCAAAGCGGGCTTTGTAGGAACCGTTGCCTTTGTCGTCCACCGCTTTCATGACGACCGCGATCAGACGGGTGTCCCCGCGCTTCGCCGTCCCCGTGAAGCAGTGCCCGGCAAACTCGGTCGTGCCGGTTTTCAGGCCGTCCACACCTTCGTATGCAAAGACAAAGCCCGGAAGCATGAAGTTCCAGTTATCCATCTTGATCGCATCATCTGTTCCCTCGCGGAAAATCTTCGTCGGCACGCTCGTCGTATCGAGCACTTCCGGATAATCTTTGAGCAGGCGGTAGGCAAGAAGCGCCACTGATTTGGCCGGCATGACGTTCTCATCTTTGTCCCCGGTGCCTTCCGGGTGCATGCCGTGCAGATGCTCATTGTTCAGTCCCGTCGAGTTGACGAACGTATAGCCTTCAAGTCCGAGTTCCGCAGCCTTGTCGTTCATCATCTTCACGAATTTCGTTTCGGAACCGGCAATCGTCTCTGCGATTCCGATGGTGGCGGCGTTTGCCGAATAGATGGCCAGCGCCTCATACAGCTCACGGATCGTATACTTCTCGCCGAGACGCAGCGGGACGTTGCTCAGCTGGCGGTCCTGAGAAACCTTGTACGTGTAATCAGTCACCGTGTATTCCTGGTCCCATGAAACCTTGCCTTCTTTGATCGCTTCAAACAGCAGGTATTCCGTCATCATTTTCGACATGCTGGCGATGCCGAGCGGTGATTCCGCGTTTTGTTCGTACAGGATCTGTCCGGTGTCCGCATTAATCAGAATGGCAGCGTCCACATGCAGGCCGAGATCTTCGGCGGCTTGGGCGGTATGGGGTGTTGCCAATATGGTCATCATCAGAACCGGAATGATCATGAGGATCACAGCCGTCTTTTTCCACAACTTTTTCAAACTCTTTCCCTCCGAATATATCTGTTTATCAACCGCTTCATTTTACCATAGAACGTACCGCATCGCCCCGGGTTCCCGCAAAAAAAAGCCTTTCCGCCCGGTTTGGGATGGAAAGGCATGCAGTTTGGCCCAGTGGCCGGTTACATTGAGTAGTTCGGTGCTTCTTTCGTGATTTGGATATCGTGCGGGTGGCTTTCCCTCAGGCCCGCCCCGGTCATGCGGATGAACTGGGCCTCTTCGCGGAGAGCCTGCAGGTCTTTGGCACCACAGTAGCCCATGCCTGCCCGGATGCCGCCGACCAGCTGATGGATCGTGTCTGCGAGCGGTCCCTTGTATGGGAGGCGCCCTTCAATGCCTTCGGGAACGAGTTTCTTCGCATCCTCCTGGAAATACCGGTCTTTCGAACCGTGTTCCATGGAAGCGACGGAACCCATGCCGCGATAGACTTTAAAGCGGCGGCCCTGGAAGATCTCCGTTTCGCCAGGGCTTTCTGAAGTGCCGGCAAGGAGGCTGCCGAGCATGACGACATGTCCGCCCGCTGCAAGCGCTTTGACGATATCGCCGGAGTATTTGATGCCGCCGTCCGCGATGATCGCCTTGCCCTGTTTGCGCGCTTCGGTTGCGCAATCATAGACTGCCGTGATCTGAGGGACACCAACACCTGCCACAACGCGTGTCGTGCAGATGGAGCCCGGACCGATGCCGACCTTCACCACGTCCACGCCGGCTTCATAAAGGGCTCTTGCACCTTCTGCGGTGGCGACGTTGCCGGCGATGATGTCGAGTTCCGGATAAGCCTCCCGGATCTCCCTGACCGTGTCCAGGACGCCTTTGGAATGACCATGTGCCGTGTCGATGACGATCACATCGACTTCTGCCTTCACCAGCTGCTCGAGCCGGACCATCGTATCCGAAGTGACGCCGACCGCCGCGCCGACGAGCAGACGTCCGTGCGAGTCTTTGGCCGCCTTCGGGAACTCGATGACTTTCTCGATGTCCTTGATCGTAATGAGGCCCTTGAGGATTCCTTCTTCGTCCACAATCGGAAGTTTTTCAATTTTATACTGCTGGAGAATCTTTTCGGCTTCGTCAAGCGTGGTGCCGACCGGAGCCGTCACCAGATTTTCCTTGGTCATGAAATCATTGATCTGCCCCGAGTAGTCTTCAATGAAGCGCATGTCCCGGTTTGTAATGATACCCACCAGTTTCAGGTCTTCTTCATTGTTGACGATCGGTACACCGGAGATCCGGTATTTGCCCATCAGATGCTCGGCATCAAACACCTGATGCTCCGGAGTGAGATAGAACGGATTCGTGATGACACCGTTCTCCGAGCGCTTGACCTGTTCCACCTGCTCGGCCTGGTCCTCGATGCTCATGTTCTTGTGAATGATCCCGAGACCGCCCTGCCGTGCCATGGAAATCGCCATCTTCGCTTCAGTGACCGTGTCCATCCCGGCACTGATGATCGGGAGATTGAGCGTGATCTTGTCCGTCAGACGAACGGAAAGGTCCACTTCTTTCGGCAATACTTCTGATGCAGCCGGAACGAGCAGCACATCGTCAAATGTCAGGCCTTCTTTGGCAAACTTCGTCTCCCACATGTTGATTCCGCCCCCATATCGCTGAATATTATTGTAAGGTTAACAACGGGTGATAAGACTGTCAAGAAACAGAGTGAAGAAAAAGTATTCCCATTATTCCCGGATCAGTTTCATGACATCGCTCTTAATTTTTTCAGGCTTGGTCTGAGGTGCGTAACGCTCCAGGGGGCGGCCATCCCGGCCGATGAGGAATTTCGTGAAGTTCCACTTGATCTCTCCTCCGAGGATTCCTTTCTTTTCGGTGGTGAGGAACTTGAAAAGCGGATCCGCCTCGGCCCCCTTCACATCGATTTTGGCGAACATCGGAAAGGAAACCCCGTAGTTCACCTGACAAAACTCCAGTGTCTCCTGAATGTCGCCGAACTCCTGATTCATGAACTGGTCACACGGAAAGCCGAGCACCGTAAATCCGTCGTCTTTGAACTCCTCATAAAGGCTCTGCAAGCCTTCAAACTGCGGAGTGAAACCACATTTGCTGGCCGTATTCACGATGAGGACGACTTTTCCTTCAAAATCACTGAGCGGCTGCTCCCCGCCTTGTGCTTTTTTCGCGCTGAACCCGTAAATGGTTTCTGCCATTTCGTCACACTCCTTTCATTTCTATTACCGTAACCCGCAGATGGCCGGCTCCGCAAAGGAAACGACGCGCACAGACTATCAAAGCGGGATAAAAACAATGTTTTGGAGCGTAGGAGATCAGATGGATGGTTAGAGGGAAGATCCGTACGACTCCAGGCCGTACGCGTACGGTTCGAGGGGAGATCCGTATGACTCGCCCTGGCGAGTGGGTGTTTCCCTCTTGGAAAGTGGAACCCGTGCGACTCAGAGCCGGATCCGTACGGTTCAAGGGGAGATCCGTACGACTCGGGGCCGGATCCGTACGACTCGCCCTGGAGGGCGGAAATTTCCCTCGTGGAAAGTGGAACCCGTACGACTCATAGCCCGGATGCGTCCGGTTCAAGGGGAGATCCGTACGACGCATCCGGATTCCCCTTTTTTACAGCACAAAAAAACCGCCTCCATAGGGAGACGGCTTTGTGCCCAGCGGCGTCCTACTC
>NZ_JBHLWY010000026.1:0-50879 GCF_042432615.1 Bhargavaea ullalensis | reverse complement strand
TTCACCCGACGGGGTCGGGATCCGAAAACAATTTTATCAGCGTTTTGCTGTTCAGTTTTCAAGGTTCAGTTCGTTGCCGCTCGTTTTGGCGACTTTATTAGTATAGCACCGGCCGCCGGCCGAGTCAACAACTTTTTTAACTTCTTTTTTCGTTGCCGTGATCGGTTAAAATCACAACGTTGATTAATATACCACCGTCTCCCGATCCTCGCAAGCCTTTCTCGCATAGTCGGAATGTTCACTTTCGCTTGCTTGCCTGCCGACTTGGCTTCAACCCATAAAAACAACCGCCCGTTCCCAAACACGGGGAACGGGCGGCCAGTATCATCCATCATCCAATCAGTCGCGCTGGCGCATCTGCGGGAAAAGCAGGACGTCCCGGATCGATGCCGAGTCGGTGAGCAGCATGATGAGCCGGTCGATGCCGATTCCCAGGCCCCCGGTCGGCGGCATGCCGTATTCGAGCGCTTCAATGAAGTCCTCATCCATCTCATGGGCCTCATCGTTGCCCTGCTCCTTCTCGACGAGCTGTGCTTCAAAACGCTGGCGCTGGTCGATCGGGTCATTCAGCTCCGTGAAGGCATTCGCATGCTCACGGCGGACGATGAAGAGCTCAAACCGGTCCGTGAAGCGGCCGTCCTCCGGGTTCTTCTTGGCAAGCGGAGAGATTTCAACCGGGTGGCCAAAGATGAACGTCGGCTGGACGAGCTGTTCCTCCACCTTCTGCTCGAAGAATTCATTGAGGATATGGCCGACTTCCATCGTCGGACGCACTTCGATGCCGTGTTCTTTTGCGAGTGCATGGGCTTCTTCCTTCGTCATCTGCTGCCAGAAGTCGACGCCGGTGTATTCTTTTACGGCATCCGCCATGTGGAGCCTCTTCCAGCCAGGGGAAAGATCGATCTCTTCCCCGGCGTACATGACCTTGGACGTGCCGAGCACTTCCTGCGCCACATGGGAAATCAGGTTCTCCGTCAATTCCATGACGTCCTGGAAGTCCGCATAGGCTTCGTAAAGCTCGAGCATCGTGAATTCCGGGTTGTGGCGGGTCGAAATCCCCTCATTCCGGAACACCCGGCCGATCTCATACACTTTTTCAAGCCCGCCCACGATGAGCCGCTTCAAGTGCAGTTCGATGGCGATCCTCATATAAAGCTCCATGTCGAGCGTGTTGTGGTGGGTGATGAACGGACGTGCGGCCGCTCCGCCGGCGATGCTGTGGAGCATCGGCGTTTCGACTTCCAGGAAGCCGTGTCCGTCCAGATAGTGTCGGATCGAGCGGATGATCCGGCTGCGCGTCAGGAATGTCTCCTTGCTTTCCTCGGATGTGATCAGGTCCAGGTAGCGCTGGCGATAGCGTTGTTCGACATCCTTCAGTCCGTGGAACTTGTCCGGCAGCGGACGGAGCGCTTTCGTAAGGAAAGTGAATTCCTGCGCACGGACCGACAGTTCGCCGACTTTCGTCCGGAACACCGTACCCTTCACACCGACAATGTCACCAAGGTCCGCTGACAGAAACTGCTCGTAGGCCTCTTCCCCGATGTCGTCTTTGCGCACATAGATCTGGATCTGCCCGTCAAGGTCCTGGATATGGGCAAAGCCCGCCTTCCCTTTGCCGCGCTTGGTCATGATGCGGCCGGCGATCGTCACTTCATGCCCTTCCGATTCCAGGTCCTCCTTCGACTTTTCGCCGAACTCGTCCTTGATCTGCGACGTGAGGTGCGAGCGCTCAAAACGGCCGCCGAACGGATCCAGGCCGTTCTCCCTCATTTCCGCCATCTTCTCGCGCCTCACCACGAGCTGATCGTTCAATTCATCCAGATGCGACATACGTCTTCCTCTCCTTTATCTTCACGTGGGCCGAATTAACAGTCATGCCTTCATTGTACACAATCCGGCGCGGTTGTTCACATCATTTCTCCGCCGGCATGCTTCCCGCGGCTCCCCTCAACGGCGAAAGGGCCGCCGCAGCCGCGGCAGCCCCCGATCTTCTCACACGGCACTCGGCTCAATCGCCCGTGCCTCATCTGCAAACCCGTTCAGCAGCGCAGTGAACTCGCCGGCCGATTCCGCCCCGTTGATCGCTTTGCGGATATGGGCGTTGCCGCGGATTCCTTTCAGATACCAGGCCGCGTGCTTGCGCATTTCCCGCACCGCCACAAACTCTCCCTTGAGTTGTACGAGTCGCTTAAAATGGAGCAGGCACACATCCATCTTCTCGCGCGGCGTCGGCTGCGCGATGAGTTCACCCGTCTCCAGGTACTTCACCGTCCGGTAGATCATCCACGGGTCCCCGAGCGCCGCGCGGCCGATCATGACCCCGTCGACGCCGGTTTCCGCGATCATCCGCCCGGCGTCCTGCGGCGTTTCCACGTCGCCGTTGCCGATCACCGGTATGTTCACGGACTCCTTCATTTTGCGGATCCAGTCCCAGTTTGCCGTGCCTTCATACATCTGGACGCGCGTGCGCCCGTGGACCGCAATGGCTGCAGCGCCCGCCGCTTCCGCCGCCCGGGCATTTTCGACCCCGAGCAGATGTTCTTCATCCCAGCCGATCCGCATCTTCACGCTGACCGGCTTGTCGACGGCCGAAACGACCGCAGACACCATCTCATGGATTTTGTCCGGGTCGAGCAGCCATTTCGCCCCCGCCTCGCAGCGGATGATCTTATTGACCGGACAGCCCATGTTGATGTCGATGATGTCGGCGTTGGAACTCTTGTCGACATACTGCGCCGCTTCCACAAGTGTTTCTTTGTCGCCGCCGAAGATCTGGAGCGACAGCGGGTACTCCCGCTCATCGATGTACAGCATGTCCATCGTCTTCTCATTGCGCTGGACGATCCCCTTGTCACTGATCATCTCAGCATACACCAGACCGGCCCCGAACTCCTTCACAGTCAGCCGGAACGCCGAGTTGCACACACCCGCCATCGGAGCGAGGACCACCCGGTTGTCCATCCTGATGCCGCCGATCTCAAACGGCCTGTTCAATTCTGCCATGCTGCTTCCTCCCGTAACCAAAGACTGCGACTGTCCATAAATACCGCCGCTGCGACGGCCGTCATTCCGGCTCTGCCTCGCCGCCGGGCTGCCTGAGCCTGATTCCTTCTTCAAGATTCACCGCCGGAAATCCGGGGAAACGCCTCTCCAGCACGGGACGGATCCCCGGCTCGAGTTCAAGAAGCGGAACCAGGACAAACGCACGCTCGTGCATGCGCGGATGCGGAACCGTCAGCTTCTCCGTCTGCACGCCTTCATCATTGAACAGCAGGATGTCAAGATCCGCCGTCCGCGGGCCCCACCGGACCGTGCGCACCCGGCCGAGCTCCGACTCGATCCGCTGGCATTCCCCGAGTAATTCCTCCGCAGCCAATTCCGTCTTCAGACGGACGGCCATGTTAAGAAAAGCCGGCTGTTCCTCGAACCCGACCGGATCCGTCTCGTAAATGGATGACACCCCGTCCACTCTCGTCGAAGGCAGGTCTCCGAGCATCCGGACCGCTTCCCGGAGGTGGGTCTCCCGGTCTCCCATATTCGTGCCGATCGACAGGTAGGCCGTGTTCACGAGAACCGCCCCCTCGTGATGTCCACTTCAACTCCCCGGTAATGGCCCGGAATCGGCGGGTCGGGCTTCAGCACACGCACCCGGCATCCCGACACCTTTCCGGGAAAGGCAGCGAGGACGCGTTTGGCAATCCGCTCGGCCACCGTCTCGATGAGCTTGACCGGCTCCCCTTCGACGACATCACGGACCAGTCCGAACACGTCCGCATAGTTCACGGTGAGTTCCAGGTCATCCGTCCGCCCCGCTCCTGCCAGGTCGACGGCCAGGGACAGCGACACGCGGAACCGCTGGCCGATTTTATTTTCCTCGGGCAGTACGCCGTGGTAGCCGTAGAATTCCATTTCATGAAGGTGAATAAAGTCCAATTTTTTCATGCCCCCTCGTACTCCGTTCTCCCGGTGAGCACGTCCATCATCGCGGCCATCCGGGACATTTCCTTTACGTCATGCACACGCACCATCCGGCAGCCCTTCTGGATGCCGTAGCAGACGGTGGCGCCGGTTCCTTCCATCCGCTCGTCCACCGGCAGGCCGAGGATATTGCCGATCATCCGCTTGCGGGAAGTCGCGAGCAGCACCGGATAGCCCATCGCTACGAGATCGTCGAGGTGCTGCATCATCATAATGTTATGGCGGGTGTCCTTGCCGAACCCGATGCCCGGGTCAAGCCAGATGTTGCGGTCCGGAACACCGGCATCCTTTGCAATCCGGAGGCTTTCTTCAAGGTCGGCCTTCGCTTCCGGCCAGAAATCACCATATTCGGCCACGTCCCGGTTGTGCATCAGGATGATGGGCACGTCCCGCTCCGCCGCCAGACGGGCGATCTCCGGTTCCCGCTTCGCGCCCCAAATATCGTTGAGAATGTGTGCGCCGGCGTCAAGCGCGCCTCTGGCCACTTCCGCCTTGTACGTATCAACCGACAGGCAGATTCCTTCTTCTTCCTTCAGCCGTTCGATGACGGGCACAATCCGGGACAGCTCTTCGTCGGCCGAGATGACCGTGTGGCCAGGCCGGGTGGATTCGCCGCCGACATCGATGATCTTTGCGCCCTCGTCCCTCATGCGCAGGGCATGTCGGACCGCATCCTCTGTGCCGTTATGACGGCCCCCGTCGGAAAACGAGTCAGGCGTGACATTCAGGATGCCCATGATGACTGTTTCTGTATTGAGATCAAAGGACGTGCCGCCGATCTGGAAGCGGCCGTCCGAGCCGTTGAATTTCATCCGATAACCTCCAAGCAAAGCGGCCTGCGCCGCCTGATACCGTCTATTTTATCGCCTTCTTGCAGCGCGTTGTCAATAAAACCCGAAATCCGCGCAAAAAAAGAGTGCACGCGGCACTCTTCGGAGCGTTCTTATTGTTCGTCAAACTGATAGAGCGGCGTGCTCAGGTAGCGCTCGCCGTTTGACGGGATGATCGCGACGACCGTCTTGCCCCTGCCGAGATTTTTCGCCGTTTCAAGCGCGGCGTGGATGGCGGCTCCCGAAGAAACACCTCCGAGCACCCCTTCCTGGCGGGCGGCTTTGCGGGCAGTGTCGTATGCATCCTCATCAGACACTTGAATGATCTCGTCGTAAATATCGGTATCCAGCACTTTCGGCACAAAACCGGCGCCGATGCCCTGGATTTTGTGGGGACCCGGCTGGCCGCCGGACAGAACCGGCGATTTCGTCGGCTCGACCGCGATGATTTTGACGTCCGGGAACCGCTCCTTCAGTACCTCGCCGACGCCCGTGATCGTTCCGCCTGTGCCGACGGCTGAGATGAAGGCATCCACTTGGTCAAGGGAGTCCGCGATTTCCGGTCCGGTCGTCAGCCGGTGGAATTCCGGGTTCGACTCGTTCTCAAACTGCTGCGGCAAATACCAGCCGTTTTTTTCAGCCAGTTCGTCCGCTTTCTTGATGGCGCCTTTCATGCCGTCCGCACCGGGCGTCAGGACGAGCTCTGCACCGAATGCGCGAAGCAGGTTCCGGCGTTCCATGCTCATCGTGTCCGGCATGACGATGACCGATTTGTAGCCTTTTGCAGCGGCGATCATGGCCAGGCCGATTCCCGTGTTCCCGCTCGTCGGCTCGATGATCGTGTCGCCTTCCTTCAGCTTTCCGCTTTTTTCGGCGGCTTCGATCATGGCCAGTGCAATCCGGTCCTTGACGCTGCTTCCCGGGTTGAAGTACTCGAGCTTCAGGTAGACATCCGCATCATTGGCCCCTGTCAGGCGGTTCACTTTCACGAGCGGCGTCCCCCCGACAAGATCCGCCACCGAATTTCCGACCCTCGTCTTCATTCCAGATCACTCCTAATCCCTATTAATCAAATCGGTTTTATTCCACCCATCATAACAATGTATGCCGCCGGCTGTCAATCCGCAACAAACGCATATGGTTCTTTTCCCTTTTGTCCCGGCCATACACTTTTTTGGTCACGGTGAACCCAATAAAACAAAAAAGCACGCCCGGAGGCATGCTGTCTGTTTATTCATTGCCGTAGAACCACTTGGCGTCAAATTCATCCCAGAATGCCTCGGGCGTGACGGATTGGGTGAGCTGCTCAAGGGCCAGTTCCCGCCGGATCTGATCCTTCACTTCCTTGAACTTGAACGACCGGCCTTCATACACGCCGGAAGAGTGGAGAACAGCGGCGGTTCCGTCCGCCAGCTTGACCGGCCCTGCGTTTTCTCCTTCTTTCATCTTCCCGACCGTCTTGACGATGGCAGGATCGATGTTCTCGGAAGACTCGTTCACATAGCCGATATCGCCTCCGAGGCTGGCCGATGCCGCGTCGGTGGACCGTTCTTTGGCCAGGACGCCGAACGAAGAGCCGTTTTTGAGCTCCTTGAGCGTCTTTTCCGCTTCTGCCTCATCAGGCAAAAAGATTGCGGAGACCCGGTAACTCGTTTTCACGTCATAAAGCGCTTCGTTTTCATCGTAATAGCGCTTGATGTCCTTGTCGTCGACGAGCACATCCTTTGTGAGCACTTTTTCCAGGATGAGGCGGGACTTCACCTGCTCCCGGAGAGCGGGATCGTCCGGGTCGCCGGAGGCTTCCCCGGTTCCCTCTCCGTCCGCACGCAGGAGTGCCAATTCCAGGTCGACTTCCCCGTCCGTCACTTTGATGCCGTACTTTTCGGCGGCCGCTTCCATGACGGCCTGGTTGACCAGCTCACGGAGCGTTTCCCGCCCATACTGTTTCTCCATCGCCGACATCCAGGCTTCCCGGCTGATCGATGTCTTGCCGACATTCGCCACCTGTTCGCCGCCCTCCGCAGCGGACGATCGTCCGTCCTTCGTCGCCCACAGGGTAAACCAGAGCAGATTTCCGGCGAGCAGGATTCCGAGAACCGCGAGGACGGGCTTTGTCTTCAGCCGGCGTTTCGTCTTCTGACGGTCAGACTCATTCCCCGCCTTGCGCATCCTTCAGGTATCCTTCCAGTTCTTCTTTCGAGAATTGGTATGTCTCCATGCAGAAATGGCACTGTGCTTCGGCACCGCCGTCTTCCTCGATCATGTCGCGGATTTCATCGGCGCCGAGGCCGACAATTGCATTGCCGAAACGCTCTTTGGAGCAGTTGCAATGGAAAGCGACCGGCAGCTTGTCGATGAATTCGACATTTTCTTCGCCGAGCACTTCCTGCAGGATTTCTTCGGGTGTCAGTCCTGCATCGATCTGGCGGGAAACCGGACGTGCGGCAGACAGCTTTTCTTCCAGCAGGGTGATCGTCTCATCGGTCGCACCCGGCATCACCTGGATGATGAAGCCGCCCGCCGCGAGGATCGAGTTGTCCGGATTGACGAGGACGCCGAGGCTGACCGCGGACGGCACTTGCTCGGACACCGTCAAGTACTGAGTGAAGTCTTCTGCAATCTCGCCCGAAACAATCGGAACCTGTCCCGTGAAGTAGTCGCGGAGGCCGAGGTCCTTCACGACGGAAAACATCCCGTTCGTGCCGACCGCACGGCGGACGTCGAGCTTCCCTTGTTCATTCAAGTCAAAATGCACATTCGGATGCGTGATATAGCCGCGCACTTCCCCGTGGGCATTCGCATCGGCGAGGATCGGGCCTGCCGGGCCGTCGCCTTCGACCTTGACGGTGACCTGGTCATCGCCTTTCAGCATGGCACCGAGCATCACCGTGCCGGTCATCACGCGTCCGAGCGCGGCGCTTGCCGTCGGCCAAGTGCCGTGGCGGCGCTGGGCTTCTGCAACCGTATCGGTCGTCCTTGCTCCCATGACGCGGATCGTCCCGTCAAACGCCAAACCCCTGACAATATAATCAGACATGTTGAATCCCTCTCAATCAGTTATTGGTTTCTGTCGTAAATCAGCTTGAGGCCTTTGAGCGTCAATTTGCCATCCACCACATCGATGGCGTCCGTCTCCGCCGAGATGAGCGGGGCAAGCCCGCCGGTCGCGATGACGGTCGGATCCACGCCGGCCATGTCCTTGATCCGGCCGATGAGTCCCTCGACTTGTCCGACGTAGCCGTACACGATGCCGGCCTGCATGGCCGCGACCGTGTTTTTCCCCAGCACCTGTTCGGGACGGACGAGTTCAACGCGCGGAAGTTTCGAGGCACGCTCGAACAAAGCCTCTGTCGAAATGCCGATCCCCGGCGCGATGACGCCGCCCATGTATTCGCTGCGTTCATTGATATAGCAGAGTGTTGTGGCCGTCCCAAAGTCCACGATGATGAGCGGGCTTCCATATTCATGGATGCCGGCCACCGCGTTGACGATCCGGTCAGCCCCGACTTCACGCGGATTCTCGTACTTGATGTTCAGCCCCGTCTTGACTCCGGGCCCGACCACGAGCGGTTTGAGGCCAAAGTATTTTTGGCACATATGCTCAAGGGCGAACATGATCGGCGGAACGACGGAGGAAATGATGATGCCCTCGACGTCTGCCATGTTCAGGCCGGCGTGCTCAAAAAGCGCTTTCACCTGCATGCCGAATTCATCTTCGGTCTTGTGTCGGTTCGTGCCCATCCGCCACTGATATTTCAGCTCGTCGCCGTCATAGACGCCGAGTACAATATTCGTATTGCCAGTATCCATCACCAAAATCATGGCCATTTCCTCGCTTCTCCCAGTTTCCAAAACATCATACCACACCCGGCCCCGCTTCAAAAGCACGTACACCTGAATAACGGTTTGTCCTGGGACGGCAGTGTTTTGCCCGAGAGAGAACGCCCTGCACGCTTCCTCCTCCCTTCTTATCTTTGGCGCATTTCCTCCCCCTCATTCCGCAGACGAAAAAAGCCGTCCGTCCCAAAGCGGGACGGACGGCTTCTGATTAAAAGTGTTGATCAGCGGCGGTCTTCGCGGATCGGGTCGAGCGGTTCATCGCCCGAGTCCCCGTGGGGAAGGTCGCCTGCGGAAGGATCCGTCGGGGCACCTGTGGAATCCGGCGTCACTTCGGCATCCGCTTCTATTTCCTCAGCCACCGGAAGCGGGTCCGGCAGCCGGCCGTGGTCTTCAAGATGCTTGATCTCACGCGCGTCGAGCGTTTCCTTCTCGAGAAGCGTCGTGGCGATCAGGTTGAGCAGCTCACGGCGTTCAGTGAGGATTTTCTTCGTCCGCTCATATTGTTCCTTGATCATGGCTTGCATTTCCTGGTCAATCTCATAGGCGATCTTGTCGGAGTAGTTCTGTTCCGAGCCGATGTCCCGTCCAAGGAAGACATTGCCGCCCTGGCTCTGGCCGAATTGCATCGGTCCGAGCTTGTCGCTCATCCCGTATTCGGTGACCATCTGGCGGACAATGCCGGTTGCGCGCTGGAAGTCATTGTGCGCACCCGTCGACACTTCGCCGAAGACAATTTCTTCGGAGGCGCGGCCGCCGAGGAGCCCGGCCACTTTGTCGAACAGTTCCGGCTTCGTCATGAAGTACCGGTCCTCTTTCGGCAGCATGACGGCGTAGCCGCCGGCCTGGCCGCGAGGAACGATCGTCACTTTGTGGACCATCTCCGCCTCGTCGAGCGTCAGCCCGATGACGACGTGCCCGGCTTCGTGGAAGGCGACGATATTGCGTTCCTTCTCGGAGATGACGCGGCTCTTCTTGGCAGGACCCGCAATGACACGGTCTGTCGCCTCGTCGATGTCGAGCATGTCGATCATCTTTTTGTTGCGGCGGGCGGCAACGAGCGCCGCTTCGTTCAGGAGGTTCTCGAGGTCCGCACCGGAGAAGCCCGGTGTGCGCGCAGCGATCGCCTTGAGGTCGACGCTTTCCGCCAACGGCTTGTTGCGGGCATGGACTTTCAGCACGGCTTCACGGCCCTTGACATCCGGGCGTCCGACCGTGATCTGGCGGTCAAACCGGCCCGGGCGAAGAAGTGCCGGGTCCAGGATGTCCGGACGGTTCGTCGCGGCGATGATGATGATGCCTTCGTTTTCGCCGAAGCCATCCATCTCGACGAGGAGCTGGTTGAGCGTCTGCTCGCGCTCGTCGTGACCGCCCCCGAGGCCGGCGCCGCGCTGGCGGCCGACTGCGTCGATTTCATCGATGAAGATGATGCCCGGCGAGTTCTTCTTCGCTGTTTCGAACAGGTCGCGCACACGGGATGCCCCGACACCGACGAACATCTCGACGAAGTCGGAACCCGAGATGGAGAAGAACGGAACGCCCGCTTCGCCCGCAACTGCGCGCGCAAGGAGGGTTTTACCGGTACCCGGAGGCCCGACAAGGAGAATCCCTTTCGGAATGCGGGCGCCGATATTGTCGAACTTGTGCGGGTCTTTCAGGAAATCAACGACCTCGACGAGTTCCTGTTTCTCCTCGTCGGCGCCGGCCACGTCGTCGAACGTGACTTTCTTCTTCTCTTCGTTATAGAGCTTCGCTTTGCTCTTGCCGAAGTTCATAACCTTGTTTCCGCCGCCCTGGGCCTGGTTCAAGAGGAAGAAGAAGAGAATGATGATGATGATGAATGGGATGAGCCCTGTAAGGAACTGGACCCAGCCGCTTGATTGAGGAGCCGGCAGGAAGGTGATCTTCGTATCGGTCTGATCCGCAACGCGGTCGATCTCATTCATGAGCTGTTCATTGTCCGGCGGGATGTTGACAATGAAGGTTTCGCCTTCCTTGGCGTCCTTCAGCACCCCGCGCACTTCGTAAACGAGCTGGTTCGGCTGGATTGTTGCTTCTTTGACCTCACCGCCGGAAAGTGATGAAAGGAAATCATTGTACGTCAGATTGTCTGTTTTGGTATTCGGGTTATTGAACGATCCAAAAATCCCCATGATCACGAGGAAAATCAGGCCGTACAAGATGGTATACCTTAATATTCGGTTCATCCCGAGCCTCCTCACCATAAAAGAAAACTATAGTAAATCTTATCACACGATTACACGCCCGCCAAAGGAAAAGGCTCTGTCTTGGAAAAGGTACCGGCAGGCGTATCCGGTTCCTCTTTTTTCCTCAGAATGAATAGATTTCTTTCTTCAAAACACCAATATATGGTAGATTCCGGTATTTTTCCGCGTAGTCCAATCCGTAGCCGACGACAAAAGCGTCCGGCACTTCGAATCCGACCATGTCTGCCTTGAGGTCCACCTTGCGGCCCGTCGGCTTGTCGAGCAGCGTGACGATCTTGATGGACTTCGCTTTCCGGTATTTCAGCAGGTCGACGAGATAGCTCAGTGTCTTGCCGCTGTCGATGATGTCTTCGATGATGAGGACGTCACGGCCTTCGACGCTCGTGTTGAGGTCTTTGACGATCTTCACTTCGCCCGAGGAGACGGTTGCATTTCCGTAGCTTGATACGTCCATGAAGTCGATCTCGATATAGCCGTCGAACTGCTTGATGAGATCGCTCATGAACGGGAGTGCGCCTTTGAGGACGCCGATCGCCAGCGGAAACTTGCCTTCATATTCTTTTGTCAGCTCTGTGCCGAGCTCGCGGATCTTCTCCTGAATCTGTTCCTCGGAGATGAGGGTCTTTTCAATATCGTTGCCAATCATTTTGCATCCTCCTGTGCGTGGGCCGCTCCGTCCGCGTCCTTCACGATGAATATGTACCGGCGGCCGGCAGCCGCGTCCCGCGTGAAACCGGCACCATAGCGGATGCCCGGCACTGCGATGACACGGCCGTCCCGGCCGGTGACGAGCGGCCATCCCGCCCGTCTGTCCCTTGGAATTTTCTCGTCGATGAAGATCCGGGAAACCCGCTTCGGCTTCTCCATGTTCGGGAGAAGGAGCCGGTCCCCCTCTGCCGGAGGTCTGACCGCCGACGGGGGGAACGAAGGCCCTTCATCAAAGTAAAGGACGTCCGTCCCGCTCCCCGGAAGGATCCCGGGTGCGGCGCCGCACTCCGACCAGAACAGCTGCAGGCCGTTGCCGGCGTTGATCCAGCTGCCTTCCGGAAACGGAACCGGCGCCGTCCGGTTTCCGGACCGGCCTTCATCCTGTTTCCTGAACTCCGCACGGCTGTAAGTTCTGTCCAGGCGCCAGCCGCCCGGCAAATCGACCGTTCCGCTCCCGTCCGCCTTCAGGAGCTCACTCCTGATCAGTCCGGCAAGACGCATGCCGGACGGGGCCGGACCGGGGCGGTATAGATAGTCTAATAGTATGGGAATCAGGCGTCTTTGTAAAGCAGATGGCATGCCCGAAAAACGTGCGGTGTCCACGACGGCGCCGCTGCCGTCAAGCAGCCGGACCGCTTCCCCGAACCTTGCCCCGGCAAGTTCTCCGAGGAATGCCTCATCCTCACGCCGTTCCATGTCCCACGCGGCCACTCGGCGGGCGGCGTCCGGGCTTTCTTCCAGAAGCAGCGGCACGATCCGGTGACGGAACCGGTTCCGCGTGTAATCCGGTTTCGCGTTCGACGGATCGGTCCGGAATTGAATTTTATTCGCCGACAGATAGTCCATGACATCTTCGCGCGCCGCACCGATGAACGGCCGGATGACCAGGCCGGGGCCGAACGGGCGCACCGGCGGGATGCCGGGCGCCGATTCGGAGGTGCCCCGCACGAGCCGCATAAGCACGGTTTCCAGGACATCGTCGGCATGATGGGCGGTGGCGAGCAGCCCATAACCGCCCGACTCCAGCACTTCTTCGAAAAAGCGGTATCGTTCCGTCCTGCAGACATCCTGGACGTTTCCTCCCCGCTCTTTCACGAGCTCGCCGACCGGGATGGCGGCTCCATGGAAAGGCACGCCGAGCCGCGCACAGGCTGCGCGGACAAAGCGTGCATCTTCCGCCGACTCTTCGCCGCGGAGCATATGGTCGACGTGAGCGCAGCCGATTTGAAGCCCGAGCGCCGGCGCCGCATCAACCAGAACATGCAGGAGGGCGATGGAGTCGGGGCCTCCGGAGCAGGCAACGAGCAGGCGGCTTTCCCCGGCGTCCAGCTTGTACTCCGCCATAAACTCCGCCGCCGCCCGTTCGAGTTTGTGCATCGGCGCACCTCCTTTATTTCTCTGTGCCGTTTTGGAAATGGCCGGCTCGCGACAAGGCGCTGGCCGGCATTCCTGTGTTCTAACTATCTTACCACCGTTTCCTTCCCGGTAACCTTCGGATTCGGCTTGAAAATGGACCATTTCTGGACGGTGTGCTCTATTTTGACCGCGATGACGGTCCGGTCGTCTGCAGGAAGGCGGAACTTTCTCGCCAGTTCCTGCATGACCAGGTCCGCCGTCCGCTCCGGCCCCGCATCTTCGCACTTGGCCAGGATGGAGCTGAGGACACGTTCCTGCTGGGCGGGTTCCGTGCCGGGCGCGAACATGCCGTCCGTCATCATGATGATCGTGTCTCCCGCCTTCAGCCCGTGCCGCTTCGCATCAACCGAGAAGGACGGAAGGAAACCGAACGGTGCCGTCGAGCCTTCCAGCTTCATGAGCCGCCCGCCCCTGCTGATGTACGTCGTCATGGAACCCGCCTTCCACGACCAGAGCCGGCCGTCCTGCAGGTCGATGAGCGCGAGGTCGACCGTCGCGTACATGTCGCCGCCTTTCAGCGACATCACATAGTGGAGGGTGTGCATCGCCGTCTCCGGATCCATCCGGCGGTTCAGGCATTCCCTCATGAGGCGGATCACTTTCCGGCTTTCACGGTATGCGTGGATGTCCGAACCCATTCCGTCGGACAGGATGACGGCGGCCAGCCCGTCGTGCAGCTGGAATACCTCGTGGGCATCGCCGGCGTGGAACGTTCCGTCTTTTGAAGAAGACACGACCGCGTAGTCCATCGTGAACCGGACCGCCGAAATGAACGTCATCTGCATGTGCGGGAACGGCTCCTCCAGCCAGATTGATTTCTCGACTTCGAACGGCTCCCCGTACATCTCCTGAAGCACAGGCATGATGAGCCGCTCCGCCACCATCCGCTCCGTTTCCCACTCGGCTTTCTGTTCAGGCAGGGACAGGACGAGTTTTCTCGACCCCTGTTCCTCGGACAGGATGTCCACCTGGAAGTGAGGGATGCCGAGCTCGTGGAGACGGCCGGACAGTTCTTCTTCCTCAGGCTGGAATGATTTGATCTCTTCCTTCATATTCATCATCATGTCGTTCAGATGGCGGCTCATGTCGCGCAGCTGGAGAGCCAGCATTTTCCGCCCGTGGTGGAGCTGGCTGTTCAGGACGGCGGCCGAGTAGTCTTCCTCCAGCTGGCGGATAAGTCCCTGCGGGCGGACGCAGCGGTAGCCGAGCCGCTCTTCCGCCCGGATCCTTGCACCGCGCGATGACGCCTGTGCAGCCATCCATTCATCGATCGCCGGCACGATGCCCTCCCCCTCGCCTCCCCAGCACTTGTCCCTGCGGAAGCACGTATGACAGATCGACGGCGGCTCATGGCGGATGCCCGCTTCCTGTTCATCCGCATGCTCGCCGACAAGACGGGACATGAAATGGGCAAACTGGTGGAAATCATGCAGCTGGCTGTCCATCTTTTCTTCCAGCCAGCGCCTTCTGCGTTCCGACTGGCCTGTGCGGTCCGGATAAATCCGCGTCCGGCAGCCGTCGATCCAGCGTTGCGGAATCGCGAGGAACAGCAGCGTCGCCAGTGCCAGAGACATGAAATGCACGGAATCAAGCGGCAGGGTGGCGTCATACATATAGAAGAACACCGATGCGAGCGGGCCTGCGAGCGCGATGCCGATTTTGCCGATCCGGTACGCGGCGCCCGCGCAGAATCCGGTGAGCGCATACAGGGCGATCATTCCGCTGAACGACAGATCGGAAACGCTCACGATCGATCCGATCACGACGGCGGCGGCCGTGCCTGCTGCAAGCCCGCCGACCGACACGGCAAACAGGATGGCCAGGTGGATCAACACGGACGGCAGGGAGAAATAGCCGAACACCGCCCCGCCCATCCCCGTGATGATGAAGGCACCGACGATGAATGCGGCCCCCGCCCGCTCGGCCGTCCACCGTTCATGCAGGAATCGGTGGACGGGCGTCACGACGGAAAACAGGAACAGGCCCATGAAGAGGGTCAGCAGTGCCTCGCATCCGACAAAGAACCAGACATCCCCGGGAACCGATCCGGCGTAAGACACGGCCTGCCAGCCGACTTGCACGAGCAGCACGGCAATCGCGGCCGTCGCAGGCACCGACTTTCTCGCCGGTGCAAACCGGATCACCGCCTGAAACAGCACGATCTGCAGCAAGTGGATGGCCGCCTGACCGGGACCCGCCGTCAGGCTGCCGAGCCCCCCGCCGATGATGACGAGCGGCAGATAAGCACGGTAACGGACCGCCGCCAGCGCCCAGACCGGCAACAGGAACGGCACCGCCGCCCCGAACAGCACGGCGCGCGACAGGAAGAAAGACGCCGCCAGGAAAAACAACGAGAACCCCCACTTCACCTTGCGCTTGCCGAAAGTCTCAAGCCACTTCCGGACAGGCCAGACGGCATTTGTCAGAGATTCACTACCCAATACCCTCATCTCGATTCCCCCTCGTTCGAATCAGTGTGTCGAGTATAACGGGGGCATGGCATGATAATTTGTCTGTTCCTGGCATCGTTTCAACAAAACTTTTCGACGGAATCGGTGACATTCGGCCCTGTTTCAAAAAATGGATTGACACTCGGCAGAAGCCCGGTTATGATATTGGAGTGTCTTAACACGAGGCGGCGTAGCTCAGCTGGCTAGAGCGTACGGTTCATACCCGTAAGGTCGGGGGTTCGATCCCCTCTGCCGCCATTACGAAGGCCCGGCATCCGGTTTATCCGGCTGCCGGTTTTTTTGTCGTTCCCGTAGTTTTTGTCGTTCATCTGAGATGCCGGTTTCTAAAATCCGGTGAAATAAACCCCGTGCGCCGGGCGGCCGGATTGCGCGCTCCGGCGGATAATTCCTGGGGGAGGCGCGGACAGCTTTCGCCACCGTGCGGCGATGTTCCACATGAAACAGCATGGTTTCGACAGCTTTTCGGCGGAAAATAAAAAGACAGCTTTTCGGACATCCGTCCGAAAAGCCGCAGAAGCGTGCCCGGCTCATGCCGGGCCATCTATGATCGAGATCATTTTTTTCCGTCGAAGCAGCCAGCAAGTCAGCCTCTTCTCGCACCCCGGCCGCCGCGTTTTGATTCCGTTGCTCGCTTGAGCGTGGAAAGGCGGTCTTCACTGTCTTTAAGGAACCGGGCCATCTTTTGTTCAAAGTTCTCCGGCCGGCCGCCGCCGCGGCCATGTCCGCCGCCGTCACGGTTGCCGCGCGGGCGCTGTGGGCGTTCCGGACGCTGCGGGCGCTCGGATTCCGGCTTCGCTTTACGGATCGACAGGCCGATCTTCCCGTCATTTCCGATATTCATCACTTTCACTTCTACGGTGTCGCCGACTTTCAGCAGATCGTTGATGTCCTTGACGTAATGATCCGCAACCTCACTGATGTGGACCAGGCCGGTCTTCCCGTTAGGCAGCTCGACGAACGCCCCGAAGTTTGTGATGCCTGTTACTTTTCCCTGTACCTTGCTGCCGACTTCAATTGACATAAAAAAAATGCTCCTCCTTAAAGATTAAGCGGGCTGCTCTGCAGCCGTGCATATGCATATTCGGGGTCTTGACCCTCCAAGTCCCTTATACTTCATTATAACTGACAAAAAAAGAGTGTCAATAAAATGGCTGGAATTGTTTGCATGACCAAGGGCTCATGGTTTTCTGGAAATCGGCGGCCGGGTCGGATGGCCCGGCCGGTGGAGTGCGGGGTGTGGACCGGCGAAGGGCGGGGCGAAGGGCGGGATTGATCGGGATGGTCAGCCTGCTTCCAGGGGCACGCTCTCCGGGATTGAAAGGTGCATGGGGATGACCGGAGGGATGCTTCGATGCCGGATAACCGGATTCGACGGAGGGGCTGCGACGGAATTTGGTTCCTTACTCCGATTTTGCGTTCCTTACTCCGATATTTGGTCCCTTACTCCGATATTCCATTCCTTACTCCGATATTTGGTCCCTTACTCCGATATTCCATTCCTTACTCCGATATTCGGTCCCTTGCTCCGATTTTGCGTTCCTTACTCCGATATTCGGACCCTTGCTCCGATTTCGCATTCCTTACTCCGATATTTGGTCCCTTACTCCGATATTCAATCCCCTGCTCCGATTTCGCATTCCTTACTCCGATATTCGGTCCCTTGCTCCGATTTCGCATTCCTTACTCCGATATTTGGTCCCTTACTCCGATATTCAATCCCCTGCTCCGATTCCGCATTCCTTACTCCGATATTCGGTCCCTTGCTCCGATTCCGCATCCCTTGCTCCGATATTCAATCCCCTGCTCCGATATTCCGGCTCATTCTTTTCCAATAAAAAAACCTGCCCGTTGTCCGGCAGGCGGTGGGGCGGAATCCGGTCACTTTCCGGTGCTTTCTTTGCTGTCGCCCTTGTCTTTTTTCTCTTCTTTGCTGTCTTTGTCTTTTTTCGTTTTCTTCTCGTCCGGGAAGGTGAAGATGATCTCCCCTTCCTCGGAAAGGAGGTATTCTTTTCTGGCGAGTTTGGCGATGTACTCCGGATCGTCGAGCTTATCGAGCTGGATTTTCAGGTCATGGCCTTCGGCTTCCAGCTTTTCGAGTTCGGCGAGTGCCGCTTCCTTCTCCTGCTGCTTGGCTGCGAGCGCGTTGTTCTTTTCCACGATCATCCACGTCAGCCATCCGAAGGCCAGCACGACCACAAGGCCGAACACGGCAAGCCGGCGGTAGAGTCGGACTTTCCTCGCCTGGCGAATCTGTTCTTTGCGTTCCTTGGCCCGGACGTAATCAGTTTGGAGCGGAGTGACGGGCCGCCGTTCCGGTTGAGACTGCCTGTTTCGTTGTTCCATCCCTGGTCCCCCTGCCTGATCGATGGATCGCATGTTTCATCCATTATACATCAGATGGTTGGTTTTTTTAAAGGGTTTCGGGGGAGTCGTTTCCGTATTTTTCTTGCTTTGGCTCCGAGACGGTGCCGGACCGCGCGATAAGGCCGCCGGAACGGCCTCAGCAGCAACTTCAGCACGAAGCGGATCAGGCGCAGCGGAATGCCGATGATGAATAAAATAGTCCGAAAGACTCCGCGTAAAATCAGATATGCCGGCCTCAGCAGCAGCAGGCGGATGAGGCGGCCGGCCAGGCGGAACGGCCGGCAGAACACCGATTCATAGAGCAGGAGTCCCGAAAGTTGAGCCAGCAGGTCATAAAATCGCCATTCTCCGTCACGGACGGCGAACAGCACCCCGTAGGCTGCGATGCCGAGCAGAAGCCAGGCGGCCAGTTCCAGAACGGTCCCCGCCCGAGTGCCGCCCGCCGCGGTCCGGACGGCGTCGATGGCGGCCGTGGCGAGGACACCCGTTGCAAGCATGGCGAGAAGCCCGAGCAACTGCTGGGAGACGATCATCCGAACAGTTTTGTGAGGATGTTGCGGGAATGGCCGTCTTCATCGTCGTACTGGAGCGTCTTCACGTTCCCCTCGAGGGTCAGCAGGCCCTTGTCCACGTCAAGATGGACGATTCGGAGCTCTTCTCCCCTGATCTGGAGTTGTCCCTGGGACGTCCGGACGATGAATTCTTCCTGGTCGAACCGGTCGATCGTCTTCACGGAAGTGAGGTCCATCCGCTTCCGGTTGCGCATCGTGACCACGTGATCGCCGGAAGGGATGGCGTATGTCGGCGACGGGTTGTCCGTTTGCTGGAATTGCATAGATCGTTCCCCCTTTTGCTTGTCCTTGTCCGTTCATCGCATTCTATGAGAACAGCAGCAAAAACATGACAGGGAGCATCCCGGCCACACATGCGGGCCTTGCCCTTGTCCCGCCCGACAAAAAAACCGCCCGCATCTATCTGCGGACGGCTTTCTGCCGGTCAGTCTTCGTCGTCGACAAATTCGGGTTCGACCTTTTCAAGCTTTTCTTCTTTCAGGATGGTGAACATGTTGGCGGCATCGTCTTTCTTGACGCTGTCCTTGAGCATGTCCACGCGGGCGGTGACCCGTTTCTGGCCGAAGCGGATGGCCAGTTCATCGCCTTCCTTCACATCGGTCGATGCTTTGGCGGTTTTGCCGTTCACGGTGATCCGCCCCTGGTCCGCCACTTCTTTTGCAAGCGTGCGGCGCTTGATGAGCCGGGATACTTTCAAAAATTTATCGAGTCTCATGAATTTCTCTCCATTCTTTTCGCCTCGTCCCAGAACCGGTCGAGTTCCTCGAGCGAATAATCCCCGAACGAGCCGCGGCCTGCCGACACCCGCTCCTCGATATGGCCGAAGCGGCGCCGGAATTTCCGGTTGGCGGCCGTCATCGCCTCTTCCGGCGATATTCCGTGGTACCGGGCGATGTTCACGAGGGTGAACAGCACATCACCGAACTCGTCCGTCTTCTCTTCTTCGTTCCCATTCGCCGATGCTTCCAGGAATTCCTGCCACTCTTCCTCAAACTTCGCCTTCGCCCCTTCGGCATCCGACCAGGAGAACCCGACTTTCGCCGCTTCCTTCTGGAAATTGAACGAAGTGAGCAGAGAAGACGAGAAGCGATCCTGGCCGTCGAGGATCGAGTTTCTCGGTCCTTCTTTTTCCTCTTCCTTGATCGCCTGCCAGTTGCGGACGACCTCGTCGGCGTTTTCCGCGGTCGCTTCTCCGAACACATGCGGGTGGCGGCGGATCATTTTCCGCCCGGCCGATTCCAGCACGTCTTCCATGGAGAAGTATCCGTCGTCTTCGCCGATCTGGGCATGGAGCATCACCTGAAGCAGGACATCGCCGAGTTCGCCGATGATCGCGTCATCATCCCCCGAATCGATTGCCTCGATCAGTTCATGGGCTTCTTCGATCATGTATTTCTTCAGGGATTCGTGGGTCTGCTGCCGATCCCACGGGCAGCCGTCCGGGCTGCGCAGGATGCGGATGATTTCACGGTAGGCCGGCCATTCCTTCACCCGGTCGGCCAATTCCTCCACGGGCGGGACATAAACGGTCGTCAGATTATTTGTTTCCACGGAGCGGTCCAGCTCAAACAGCGGCACGGTGATGAGCCGCTCTGCGGATGAGCCGGCGGCGGTGACGACGGTCACCGGATGGTCGTACGGATATTTCTCCATCAGCGTCAGCTTCGCCTCGGATGCGCTGAACTGGTCATACACCTGTGCGAGAAGCACATGCTGGGCCATGTTCACGTCATCCCGTCGGAACGTCGTGCCGTCGAGCAGCTGGAAGCCGTCGATCGGATCGATCCTGAGCGCTTCGAACACAGGGTCGAGGAAACTCTGGCCGCCTCGGATCGAGAGCCGGATCTTCCCCTGACGCTCCGCTTCGATGAGATGAGCGACCGTCTGCTCGGCGACGAGGGGATGGCCCGGAACTGCGTACATCAACGGCCCCTCTTCCGACAGGCGGATAAGCGTGTCGGCAATTTCCCGGTAAACGGGCGGGAACGACTCATGCTTTTCATAGACGTCGTCAAAGGTCTTGATCTGCAGCCCTTCCGCTTCCAATTCCCGTAGCACCGGATGATCGGCGGTTCTGGCGTAAAACTTGCCCGCATTTTTCAAGATCCGGTAGATGCCGACCGGCAGCTGGTCAAATTCCCCCGCGCCGAGGCCGATGACCGTCAGTTCATTCATTCGGACCACTCCCTTTTTTGTCTTGATTCAAGAATAGCTGAAGGGCGGCAAGCCTGCGCCCGCCGGGGAGAAGGTACCATTCCTTCTCTGACAGGATGCGCGATTTGGCGACAGCCCCAAGAAATATCGGTGCGCCGATTGCGACTGTCGAAAGTCCCGTCAGCACGGCGGCGAGCCTGGACGGCAGGCCGTCGAACAGCCAGATGTCCGACAAAAGCATCCACGGCACGATGACTGCGGCCATGAGGATGGACGCGCCGATGATCGTCTTGTAAAACCGGTTATCCGCCAGCCGGACCGGCCAGATCCGCTTAAAGTAAACAACCAGCCCGGCCGTTGCCGCGGCAAAGCCCGCATTGCCGGCAATCGCCGCGCCCGCAATGCCGAGACCCGGCACGAGCAGCACATTCGCCGCCGCCTTCAGGGCAAGCCCGGCGAATAAAATCAATGCCGGCCATTTCACGCGGCCGAGCCCCTGCAGGACCGCCGTAAGCGGCAGGATGAGTGACAGCCAAAAGATCTGCAGGCTGAAGATCATGAGCGCCCCGGAGCCGCTGCGCGTTTCAAACAGCATTTCATTCACAAACGGCATGACGAGGATGAGCCCGAGCGCCGCCGCCCAGCCGAACAGGAAGGCGATCCGCCAGGCGAGCTGGACGAACGGCTCCGCTGTTCGCCCGGATTTTTTTCCGGTGTGTGCCGCCACGAGCGGGACAATCGTGAGGGAGAGTGTGGAGGCGATGAGAATGCCCATCTGCACGAGCGGCTGGCCCCGGTCGTACACGCCTTTTGCCTCCATGGCGGCTTCGCGCGGCGTGCCGGAAGCCGTGATCAGGTTGAACATCGTGAACGAGTCAATCAGCTGGAAAAACAGGAGGATGAGCGAACTGAGGCTCGCGGCCAGGCTGACCGCCGTCAGCTCCTTGGCAACCGGCCAGACGGGAACCGCAGTCCGGGAACGCGCATCCGGCCGTCCCTGCCACTTGCCGAACAGGAAAAAGAGCAGCAGAACGCCGGCCAGTTCGCCGGCGACGGTGCCCCACATCGCCGCGCGTCCCGCCGCATACAGCGAAGCGCCGGCCGAGATGACGATCCACGTTCCCGCGAGGATGACGGTGACTCGGACAGCCTGCTCGGCGATCTGCGCACCCGCCACCGGCCCCATTTTCCCGTGCGCCTGAAACGCGCCTTTCAGGACGGACAGGAACGGCATGAGCAAGAGGACGGCCGCACCCGTGCGCAGCAGCGGCGCCAGTGCCCGGTCGCCCATCCAGCCGGTGATGATGTCCGCCCCTGCAAACAGGATGAGGAACGACAATCCGGACAGGACCGCCAGATACAGGAAGGCGATTCTCATGATGCCTCCCGCTTCCGACCGGTCCCGGTCGGCCAGGATTTTGGAAAGGGCGACCGCAAATCCGGAGGAAGTCCAGACTGTCATG
Organism: Bhargavaea ullalensis; assembly: GCF_042432615.1. Classification (NCBI taxonomy): domain Bacteria; kingdom Bacillati; phylum Bacillota; class Bacilli; order Caryophanales; family Caryophanaceae; genus Bhargavaea; species Bhargavaea ullalensis. Next base: position 28,858 of record NZ_JBHLWY010000026.1, on the reverse strand, counting down.
ATGCCGATGAACGGATATACTTGCTGATAAATATAAAACCCTTTGTCGCCGACCAGGTTCTGGAACGGGATGCGGTAGACCGCACTCAGGAGTTTGACGATGATTCCGGCGGCGGCAAGCATCGCCGCGCCTTTCATGAATGTTTTCATGTTCCATTGCTGCATGCTGGACAAGCTTCCTTCTCTTCAAGGGATGATCCCATTATAGCATGCAAAATACCGGGAAAATCGGCAAAGGCCGCCACGCGACCGGATCTTTCCGGTTTCGCTTGGCGGCCTTGTCGGCTGATCCAGCTATCATGGTTCCATTTGCTTTCCGAGAAAATGTGCAGCCGTCTCTGCCGTCTTCAGTTCAGGCTCTCCGATGAAGTGCACTTTCGACAGCAGGTAGACGGCACCGATCGGGTCCCCGCCCGAGATGATCGGGCAGATGCAGGAGGACTTCACCTGCTCTACCTGACCCTGCACCCACTCCAGCGACTTTTCGTTTTTTTCAACGACCGGTGTCCGGCCGAGCATGAATTCTTCCAGGTCCGGCGAAATCCGCTTGCCGAGATAATCTTTCTTTGACAGGCCGGCAACGGCAATCACTTCATCCCGGTCGCTGATGAGCGCCGGCGTGCCGAGTGTCTCATAAAGTGTGTCGGCGTATTCCTTGGCAAAGTTGCCGAGCTCGCTGATCGGGGAATATTTTTTCAGGATGACTTCCCCGTCCCGGTCCGTGTAAATCTCGAGAGGGTCGCCTTCCCGTATGCGCATCGTCCGTCTGATTTCCTTCGGAATGACGATCCTGCCAAGATCGTCGATCCGCCGGACAATTCCGGTTGCTCTCATTCGTGATGCCTCGCTTTCGACAATTCGATTGTGTGCCCGCGGGGTTAGTATGCATCACGATTCGCCAATTTATGCAATCACCGGATTCAGGCGGCTTCTTTTCTTGCTTCCGGCAACAGCTTCATGACTTCTTCCAGCACATCAAAAGCTTTCATTTTACCGGTTTTCTTGGCATCGACGGTCAGCAGCAGCCGCCCGCCTTCCATGTGAAAACCGACCGCACGGCCAAATCGGAGCGTCTCCTCCACGATTTTCGCGCCGTCTGCCCGCTCCGTTCCTTCTTCAGAAAGCGTGATGACGGTCCGATCGCCTTTCTGGCGGATGGATTCAACGCCCGCTTCTCGGCCCCACACCTTCATGCGGCCGATTTTCAGCAGCAGCTCGGCCTCCAGCGGCAGATCTCCGAAACGGTCGGTCATCTCATCGACGAGCTCCGAGTAGTCGGATTCCTTTTCCATCGCCTTCACGCGCTTGTACATCTGGATTTTCTGGAATCCGTCCGGAATGTACGAATCCGGGATGTAGGCATCTTCGTGAAGGACGATTTCGAGATCCCCTTTTTCTTCTTCCGTCCCTTCTCCGCGCCGCTCGGCAATGGCTTCCTCCAGCATATGGGAGTACATGTCAAAGCCGACCGAGTCAATGAAGCCCGACTGCTGGGCGCCGAGCAGGTTGCCGGCACCTCGAATGGACAGGTCGCGCATGGCGATCTTGAACCCGGATCCGAGCTCCGTGAATTCCTTGATCGCCTGAAGCCGGTTTTCCGCCACGTCGGTGAGCACTTTGTTCCGCTGGTAAAGGAAGTACGCATAGGCGATCCGGTTTGACCGGCCGACGCGCCCGCGCAGCTGATAAAGCTGGGAAAGGCCCATCCGGTCGGCGTCATGGACGATGAGCGTGTTGACGTTCGGGATGTCGACGCCCGTTTCGATGATCGTCGTCGTGACGAGCACGTCGTATTCCCCTTCCAGGAACGCGAGGATCACGCCCTCAAGTTCCGACTCGGACATCTGGCCGTGCGCGGTCGCTATCCGGGCGTCCGGCACGAGCATGCTGATTTCCTCGGCCTTCCGCGCCATGTCTTCAACGCGGTTGTACAAGTAAAACACCTGGCCGCCCCTGGCCATCTCGCGCTCGATCGCCTCTCGGACGATCGCGGCGTTGCTTTCCATGACGTATGTCTGGACCGGGAAGCGGTTGGCCGGAGGGGTTTCGATGACGGACAGGTCCCGCACGCCGATCATCGACATGTGCAGCGTCCGCGGAATCGGCGTCGCCGTGAGCGTCAGCACGTCGACGTTCGTCTTGAGCTTCTTGATCCGCTCTTTGTGCGTGACGCCGAAACGCTGCTCTTCATCGACGATGAGCAGGCCGAGGTCCCGGTACTCGATATCTTTTGACAGCAGGCGGTGCGTGCCGACCACGACGTCGACCGTTCCGTCCTTCAGCCCCTTGATCGTCTCGGTGTGCTGCTTTTTCGTGCCGAACCGGCTCAGCATCCGCACTTCGACCGGAAATCCGGAAAAGCGCTCTTTCATCGTTTCAAAGTGCTGCTGGGCCAGAATCGTCGTGGGCACGAGGAAGGCGACCTGCTTGCCGTCGGACACGGCCTTGAACGCCGCCCGGATGGCGACTTCCGTCTTGCCGTAGCCGACATCGCCGCAAAGGAGGCGGTCCATCGGCCGGATGCTTTCCATATCGCGCTTGATCTCCTCGATCGAGCGCAGCTGGTCGTCGGTCTCATCGTAAGGGAATGACGCCTCGAACGCATGCTGCATGTCATCGTCCGCCGGGAAAGCGTGTCCTCTTTCCGCTTCGCGCTTCGCGTACAGCTTGATGAGATCGTCGGCGATGTCCTGGACCGCCTTGGACACTTTGCTTTTCGTCTTTTTCCACTCGGTCCCGCCGAGTTTGTGCACTTTCGGCTCGCGGTCTTCGGAGGCGACATATTTCTGGATCAGGTCGATCTGGTCTGCGGGCACGTACAGCTTGTCGTCCCCTCGGTAGTTGATATGGAGATAATCTTTGTGGGTGCCATTCACTTCAAGCGTTTCGATGCCGATATATTTCCCGATGCCGTGCTGGGCATGAACCACATAGTCTCCCGGCTTGATTTCATTGTAGCTCTTGATGCGTTCGGCGTTCGACAGTTTCTGGGGACGGGCCTTCCGGCGGGCTTTCTGCCGGAATAGTTCGGAATCGGTGACGAGCGCGAGCTTTCTCGCCGGCAGCTCAAATCCCGAAGACAGGTCCCCGCTGATGACATGGATGCCAGGACCCGGCGCCGTTCTCGCTTCGGGAATGTCCGCCTCCATGCCGTAGTCGGCGAGGATTGCGCGGACCTTCTCCGGCCGCCCTTCCCCTTCCGCCGTGATCAGGACCGTATAGCCGGAAGTCTGCCAGCGATCCACCTCGGACTTCAGCAGGTTCATTTGGCCGTGGAACTGCTGCATCGGCTTGCAGGAGATCTGGACGGTGTCTTTCAGGACAATGCCCGGAAGTGAGCGGGCGAACAGAGACAGATATACCCGCCGCTGTCGGAACATCCCTTCGATTTCCTTGAACGAATGGCTGATGCGCGCTGCATGGACCGTCTTGCCCTCGGCGAGCATATCCATCTGCCATTCCCCTTCCTGGCGCTCAAGCGACTCGGCCACTTCCAGGATGCGACCGGCTTCGTCATGAAAGACGATGCCCGTCTCGGGGAAATAATCTCCGAGAAATGAATCCGCCCCTGCGAGCGAGGCGAACCGGTTGACTGAATCCGGGATATCCCCGTCCCTCAGGCGCCCGATGGTCTCCCGGATGTTGGCGAGCATCGCCTCTTTTGCCGCTTCATCTTTCAGTTTTTTGAGGCTCGCCCCGAGTTCCTCCTCCAGCCGGTCTGCCAGCTGAGAAAGGCGCTCTTCCGTCCAGGTGAATTCGGAGGCGGGCAGGATGCGGATGGACTCCAGCCGGCCGGTGGAGCGCTGATCCTCTGCGGAAAAGGTCCGGATCGAGTCAACTTCCGTATCGAACAGCTCGATGCGGACCGGTTCATCCCGGTCCAGGCTGTAAATGTCGAGAATGCCGCCGCGCAGCGAAAATTCGCCCGGCGACGTCACCATCGGCTGGCGGGAATACCCCATCGCAACGAGCCGGGTGGCCCAGCCCGCCGGGTCGATTTCATCGCCTGTTGCGGCCGTCAGGATGGAAGCCGCCCATTCTTCAGGCGAAGGAAGGAGCTTCCGGAGTCCCGCGATCGGCGTGACAAAAAGGCCGGACTCTCCGTGAAGGAGCCGGTCAAGCGTATCGATCCGCTGGGCGCGGAGTTCGGGACTGGAGACCGACAGCTCCGCCGCCGTCAGTTCATCCGCCGGGTACAGATGCACCCGCTCATCACCCGCGAGCCTGGCGAGATCCTCATAAGTCCGCTGGGCCTGGAGCATATTCGGCTCTACGATGAGCACCGGGCTTCCGGTTTCCCGTCCGGCAAGGGCAAACAGGGCGGGCCTCGCCCCGCCGGCCAGGCCCGTGACAAGCTGCCGGTCCTTGCCTTCCTTCAGCTGGCCGATCAGTTCGGGGATCTCCCCGCCTTCCGCCAGTACATCAAGTATCTCTTCCATGCGTTCCATCCTTTCAAAGAAAACAGAAAAAGCCTTGGACACCGGACACGGTGCCAAAGCAACGGCTCATTGCAGCCATTTCTGCAGTGCGTAGTAGTCGGGAAACCGGTCGAGCGACTGCTGGCAATGCTCACAGATGCACTGCACGGTCACTTCGCCGTCCTCCTCTTCGGTGATGAAGTCCACCGCTTCCCCGTCCGCCAGACGGTGCAGGGTCCGCACCTCTTCGGCGGAACCGAACGGGAGCCGGCCGACCTCCGTCTCGCAATGACGGCAGTGATAACGGATCGCCATCTCGGGCGGCCCCTCCTTCCCTTTTCCGTCAGTATAGGCGGTAAGGGGCGGGGTTATGCTCAGCGCGCATTGAAATCGTTCATCAAGTCAAGGAAGTCCCTGGAAAGGAACGCCTCGCACGCATCCGCCGCCTGGCCGGCGGCATCCTGCATGACCGGCTCTTCCTCTTTTGAAAACCGGGAGAGGACATAGTCCGTGATGGCCATCGGACCGTCGGGGCGCCCGATCCCGACGCGGATGCGGTTGAATTCCTGCGAGCCGAGGTGACGGATGATTGACTTCATGCCGTTGTGCCCGCCGCCGCTGCCCCTCTGCCGGAGCCGGAGCTTCCCGGGCGGGAGGTCGAGATCATCGTAGATGACGACGAGATCCTCATCCGCGATGTCGAAGTAATCCATCATCGGACGGACGCATTCTCCCGAAAGGTTCATGAACGTGAGCGGCTTGACGAGCAGCGCCTTGCCTTCCGGACGGTGCACCGTTGCATACATGCCGTTGTATTTGGTCTGATTCAGGGATGCGCCCCAGCGGTCTGCAAGCAGATCGACGGTGTCAAAACCGATATTGTGGCGCGTCCGTTCGTATTGCCGGCCCGGATTTCCGAGCCCGACGATCATTTTCATCCTCATCTTCCTCTATGGCGGTGATGCTTCCCATTTTAGCATATTGCACGGAAAGAACAGACAAAAAGGGCCGCCGTCAATGCGGCAGCCTTTTCTGTTCGGGTCATTCGTCTCCGGATTCGCCTTTTTCGCCGACCACTTCCGGCTCTGCAGACGGTTCCTCGGATTCATCGTCAAGCGAGTCGAGCTCCTCCTGCGTGCGCGGCGCCGTGATTGTGACGAGCACCGTATCGTCTTCATCCGTCACTTCCACGTTCCATTTGCCTTTCACGTCTCCGACCGTCAGTGTCTCGCCGACCTGCAGGTCCGATACATCGACTTCCAGGGTTTCCGGCATGTCCGAAGGTTTCGCGCTGACGTTCACTGTCCAGAGCGGCTGGGTGATCGTGCCGCCTTCCTTGACGCCCGGCGCATCTTCATCACCGACGAGCGTGATCGAGACTTCCGCTTCCATCGCCGTATCCATGTTGATGGCGAGGAAGTCGGCGTGGCGGATATCGCCCTTCAGCACGTCCGCCTGGTAGTCGTTCAGGATTACATTGACCGGACGCCCTTCCACTTCAAGCCGGATGACGCCGTTGCGCCCGACCTCACGGAGCGTCATCATCAGGTCCCGCTCGTTGACCGATACCGGCACATTTTCCAGCTGGTATCCGTACACGACCGCCGGTATGTACCCCCCGTTTCGCAATGCCGATAGATCTGACCGTTTGGAACCTTCTCTTCGCTCTGCTTTGATCGTCTGTACCATACAAGTCACCATCCCATTTATTCTCTAACAATACGTATACCCCAACGAGAAAGGGTTCAAACATTTCAGCAAAAACTTTCGTGACGTGGATCCTCTGGGAAGAAAACCTGCGGGCACCCGGCGTGACGGGGGCTAGTCTGGAGGGAAGGGTCGGGAGCGTGTTGGTTTCTGCTGCGGGCGGACGCTTTTCGCGGGCATGGCTTCCGTCTCCTCGTCCGCTGCCGCTCCCTGGCGCGCATGTTGTCCAACGCTTCGCTATTGGACACGGAAATGCTGTTCCCGCAGGAGTCGCCGCCCTCCGCTCCAATCAACTACCTTATAAATTTGTGCTGATTGAAAAGCAGAAAATGCTCAGACTCAACAGATCTATTCATGTTTTGAAGATGATCATTTGCTTGAGCCATCGCGCTTGAATAAAAAAACCCGCCGGGGCAGTTTGGGGGCTGCGCAGCCGGTCGGGTTCTCTGGCTCATCAGATGAAGAGCGTGCTGACGGATTTGTTTTCGAAGACGCGGATGATGGCGTCGGCGAGGAGCGGGGCGACGGAGAGTTCTTTGATCTTCGGCGACTGCTTCTCTTCAGACAACTCGATCGAATTGGTGATGACGAGCTCCTTGATCTTGGAATTGTCGATGCGCTCGATCGCGGGGCCGGAGAGGACCGGATGCGTGCAGCATGCGTACACTTCCTTGGCGCCGCTCTCGACGAGCGCATTGGCCGCGATCGTGATCGTGCCGGCGGTGTCGATGATGTCGTCGATCAGGATGGCCGTCTTGCCTTCGACGTTCCCGACGATGTTCATCACTTCCGCGACATTCGGACGCGGGCGGCGTTTGTCGATGATGGCGATCGGCGCCTTGAGGCGGTCGGCCATCTTGCGGGCGCGGGTCACGCCGCCATGGTCAGGGGAGACGATGACGAGCTCTTCGTTGTTGATGTCTTTTGCTTCAAAGTAATCGGACAGGATCGGCACAGCGACGAGGTGGTCGATCAGGATGTCGAAGAAGCCCTGGATCTGAGGTGCATGCAGGTCGAGCGCGATGACACGCGTCGCGCCCGCAGTCTCGAGCAGGTTTGCGACGAGCTTCGCGGTGATCGGCTCGCGGGCACGCGCTTTCCGGTCCTGGCGCGCATAGCCGTAATACGGCATGACGACATTGATCGTCCGTGCGGAAGCGCGCTTGACGGCATCGACCATGATGAGCAGCTCCATCAGGTTTTCGTTGACCGGCGCGGATGTCGACTGGATGATGAACACATCGCAGCCCCGGATGCTTTCCTCGATGTTGATCTGGACTTCACCGTCGCTGAAACGGTTGACCGAGCATTTTCCGAGCGGGCGGCCGATCTCTTCTGCCACTTCCCGCGCCAATGATTCGTTGGAGTTCAACGAAAAGATCTTCAGTTTGTCGTTCGGATAATGATTCGCCATTTGTTAGTCTGCTCCTCCTGGTCGCTTCTTGTTCAGTTTATGGACATAGCCTTCCTTATTTTCCTGCCTGGAGCGGGCAATTGCAAGGGCTTCTTTCGGAACATTTTTTGTGACGGTCGATCCGGCTGCCACATAAGCCCCTTTTCCGACGGTGACCGGTGCGACGAGATTCGAGTTGCAGCCGACGAACGCATCGTCCTCCACGGTCGTGCGGTATTTATTCGTCCCATCGTAATTGACGGTGATCGTCCCGCAGCCCATGTTCACGCGCTCCCCGATGTCGGCGTCCCCGATATAGCTCAGATGCGACACTTTGCTGCCGTTGCCGAGCACCGACTTCTTCACTTCGACGAAGTTGCCGATCTTCACGCTGCTGCCGAGTTCTGTGTCCGGCCGGATATGCGCGAACGGCCCGACCGCGGCATCTTCGCCGATCCTGCTCGCGATGACGACGGACTGGCGGATGACGGCGCGGTCCGAGACGGCGCTCTCGGTGATCTGGCTGTTCGGTCCGATCATGCAGTCTTCGCCGATGATCGTCTTGCCTTCGATCATCGTGCCGGGAAGAAGAACCGTGTCCCGGCCGATTTCTGCATCCGCACTGATGTAGGTGGACGACGGGTCAATGATCGACACGCCGTTCCGCATATGGTGTTCGGCAATTCGCTTCCTCATGACCCGCTCCGCTTCTGCGAGGACGACCCGGTCATTGACGCCGAGCGTCTCTTCAAAGTCGGCGGTCGCGAAGGCGGCGATCGTCTCTCCTCCGGTCTGCAGGATGCCGAACACGTCCGGGAGGTAATACTCGCCCTGGGCATTGTCGTTGCCGACTTTGCGCAGCGTGTCGAACAAAGTGCGGTTGTCGAAGCAGTACGTGCCGGTATTGATTTCCTTGACCTGTTTTTCTGCTTCCGATGCGTCTTTTTGTTCCACGATCCGGAGCACATGGCCTGATTCGTCGCGGATGACGCGCCCGTAGCCGGTCGGATCGTCCGCATAGGCGGTCAGGATGGTCGCCTTCGCACCCGTATCGTTGTGGTGCGCGACGAGCGCCGCCATCGTCTCCGGCGTGATCAGCGGCGTGTCGCCGCACACGACGATCGTCGTTCCGTCAAGGTCGCCGATCATCTCCTCCGCCTGCTGCACCGCGTGGCCCGTCCCAAGCTGTTCAGCCTGCAGGACGAACTCGCTGCGCTCCCCGACTTCCTCTTCGACGAGCTCCGCGCCGTAGCCGACGACGGTGACGATGCGGTCCGCACCCAGTCCCCGGATATGGTCAATAACATGGCTGACCATCGGTTTTCCGCATACCGGATGAAGTACTTTATATTTTTTAGACTTCATGCGGGTGCCCTGGCCGGCAGCCAGCACCACTGCATATGTATTTGTCATCAGGCAAGTCCCCAATCATCGTTTTCTTCTAATTAACGATAGACGAAAACACGCTTTTTTTCAACAAATTCGGGAGCGAGTCTTGACAATCATCCTGCAGTCCGGTTCAAAACAGGAAAAGCCCCGCCGCTCCGGAAGGCTTCGCGGCCTGAAAGAAAAAAGCAGGCCGCCCGCCGAACGGACCATGCCTGCCTCTTTCTGCCTTTTTACGGGGCTACACTGCGGTAGACGTCCGCCGCCATGCCGGCGACGTACCCGCTGCCCCCGTTGTCCTCGACGCCCTCCACCATCATGGCGAGGATAAAGGCCGGGTTGTCTTGATTGTACGACACGAAATAGCCGTTTTCCTTGCCGCTCGTCTCGCCGGCCGACTTCAGTTCGGCCGTTCCGGTCTTGCCGGCGATTGGAATGTCGTCCAGGTTCGCAGACTGCGCAAAACCGTCCAGGACGACGTTTCTCAGGATCGTCCTGATCGTCGAGGCCGTGTCCGCGGACAGGATCTGTTCTTTCCACGGTTGCGGTTCTTCTTCATCCAGGAGAAGCACCGGCTTGTACATCGTCCCGTCTGTCAGGAACGGTTCATACATCGAGGCGAGATGCAGGATGTTCACGAGCATCTGTCCCTGTCCGAATGACGTGTCCGCCAGTTGTCCTTCAGATCCGATCTTGCCGTCATTGGAAATCTGGGACGGCTTCAAGTCCATCACCGCGAGCGGGATTTCTTCGCCGAAGCCGAACTTCGCCAGTCCCGCGGTGAAGGCATCCTTGCCCATTGCGAGTGCCTGCCGGGCGAAATAGATGTTGTCGGAGTAGATCAGCGCTTTATTCAGATCGACCGGGTTCGGCGCCTCGTCGTGGAGACGGGAAACCCGGTAGGCGCCCCACGACGAATCTTTTTGCCACGTCTTGCCGTTGATCGTCAGGCCCTCCGCCGGATTGAGCGTGCCGGCTTCCATGCCGATGGCCGCCGTGATCGGCTTGAGCGCGGAACCCGGCGCGTAGCTCTGGGCGAACCGGTTGAACAGCGGGGTGTTTTCATCTTCTTCCAGCGCTTTGTAGCGCTCCCCGCTCACGCCCGTGATGAATTCATTCGGGTTGTAGGCGGGGGAAGAGACGAGCGCCAGGACTTCCCCGCTGGCCGGGGCGACCGACGCCGCGGTTCCCGGCTCGCCCTTCATCGCATCATAGGCCGCCTTCTGAATTGCCGCGTCGATCGTCAGCCGGATCGTTTCCCCGTCTTCCGGCGCTTTCTCGGCAATGGTCACGGTTTCCGCATTTTCCCCCGCTTTTTTGACATAGATGCTGATTCCGTCTTTTCCGTGCAGCCGGTCTTCCAGGATGCTTTCCAGCCCCCTGCGGCCGACCTGGTCTGTTTCGGTGTATCCTTTGTCCTTCAGCTTTTCAAGCTGCTCTGCGGAGATTGACCCGATGTAGCCGGTGAGATGGGCTGCCGCCGGCCCGTACGGATACACGCGCATCGGAGTTTCCTGTGCGCCGACGCCCGGTATGGCCACAAGCTTTTCAATCCGTTCCCCGTCATCCTTGGACACCTTGCCGATCGGCACGAACAGATCCGGCTTGACCCATTTTTGACCGAGCTTTGCGTCAATCGCTTCCACGGTCGTGCCGAGCAGCGAGGCGATTTCCGCTTTTTTGGATTCATCGGTCAGTTTTTCGGGCACGATGCCGATGTTGTAGCCCGTTCCGTTTGCAGCCATCGGATTTCCGTTTCGGTCCAAAATTTCCCCGCGGGCCGCCTTTTTACGGCTGATGCCGATTTCGTCTTCCGGTCCGAGATCGGGGAAGATGTAGGAAGGATCCCAATCTACATACCAGTTCTTCTTTTTCCCCCGTTCCTCATACAAAAGCTTCGCCGTCTTTTCAAATTCCACCGGTCCGGCTGCCGTGTCCATCTTCACAGTGATGGGAAACTCGGCGGGCTGTTCCTTGTCCCACTTCGTCCCTTTTTCCGGTTTTGTATAAGTGACTTTCAGGTTTTCGATCGCCAGGTCTTTTTGGAGCTGTTCCTGGCGTTCGGCAAAGTCTTTTTCTGAATAGGCGTCAATTGATTCTTTGGTCAGATAGTCATCATACATCTCGGTGAATTTCCCGTCATTCCAGTGGCCGATATAGTCGGACAGCCGGTCTTCCGGTGTCACCTTGTCCCCGCATGCCGAAAGTGCGGTGAGCAGCCCCAGAAACAACATGCACTGTACAATCTTCTTCATTCTGATCCCCCTTATTTCTTTTTCCATCTTATCAGCAAAACGGTTTCGGGAAAAAGAAATAAACCGCCCCGATACGGGACGGCTTCGGCAAGGATCAGGCCCCCGCCTCTTCAAGTGTCGGTTCTTCTTTTGTAAGATGGTAGGCTCCGAGGACGGCATCCTGGATCTTCTGCCTGGAGCCGGGATTGATCGGATGCGCGATGTCGCGGAACTCGCCGTCCGGCGTCCGCTTGCTCGGCATGGCCACGAACAGGCCATCATTTCCGTCGATGACCCGGATGTCATGGACGACGAACTCTTCATCGATCGTGATGGAAGCAATGGCGCGCATACGGCCATCGGTCTCAACTCTACGAAGTCTTACGTCAGTTACTTCCACAATCTCACCACCTTCCGCACAGTGCCGGCATTATAAATACTACATTCAATATAAAGGTAAATTCTCCTTCTTACAATACTAAATTTTTGAACTATTCGTTTATGAAATGGCGGAATGAAAAAAGCGGCAGTTTCCGATAACCGGAAAACTGCCGCCCAGATGGCGTGTTATTCGCTGACGAGCGCGACCGCTTCGATTTCCACCTTGACGTCTTTTGGCAGACGCGCCACTTCCACGCAGGAGCGGGCCGGCTTGTGGTCTCCGAAATAAGAAGCATAAATGTCATTGATCGTGCCGAAGTCGTTCATGTCTGCGATGAATACCGTCGCTTTCACGACCCGGCCGAGCGACGAACCGCCCGCTTCCAGAACAGCGGAGAGGTTTTTGAAGACCTGGTGCGTCTGTTCTTCGACGGAACCGTCGATGAGGCCGCCTTCCGGCGTGAGCGGGATCTGGCCCGATGTGTAGACGACGCCGCCCGTTACGATTCCCTGGGAGTATGGCCCGATGGCCGCGGGCGCTTTGTCGGTGGAGATGATGTTCACAGTGCATGACCGCCTTTCGAAAAATAGTTTCCTTCCACGAGTTCGATCGTCCGTTCTTTTTCATTCACTTTCCGGAGCCTGGCGAGAGACAGATAATCCTCGACAAGGCGCTCCTCCTGGACATCTTCCGATTCCACGAGAACGGCGACACCCGCCGGCTCGCATCCGAATTCGGCAAGGAGGTTTTTCATGCCGTTCATCGTCCCGCCGACTTTCATGAAGTCATCGGTGAGCAGGACATGCTGGTCGACCTTCATGCTGCGCTTTGACAAGACCATCGTCTGGATCCTGCGGTTGGAGCCGGACACGTAGTTGATGCTGACGGTGGGTCCGTCGGTCACTTTGCTGTCGCGCCGGACGACGATCACCGGGACGTTCAGATGCCGCGCGATGGCGTGGGCGATCGAAATCCCCTTCGTCGCCACCGTCATGATGGCATCGACGCGGCGGTCGGCGAACCGGGAAGCGAATAATTTTCCGATCCTGTCGAGCAGATGCGGATCCCCGAGCAGGTCGGTCATGTACAGATAGCCTCCCGGAAGCAGGCGGTCCGGATCCTCCAGGGCATGGATCAGCCCGGCGATGATCTCCCGGGCCTCATCCGAACCCATTTCCGGTATGTATTTGACGCCGCCCGCTGCACCCGGCACCGTGACGAGCCGTCCGGTCCCCCGCTCTTCAAACGTCTCCTTCACAATCGCCAGGTCTTCACTGATCGAGGACTTCGCCGCATCGTAGGCCGAAGAAAAGTGAGTCAGGGGAATGAGGGTATGCGGGTTCGCCAACAGATGCTGCGTCATGTCGACCAGCCGTTCACTGCGCTTCCATTTCAAAATGTCCACCTCTGATATCGTCGATCCGGGCTTCCGTCTGCCGGAATTCGGCCCGGGCCTCCCAAAACACGAATGATTTACCTGTACATTAACATAATTATCCGGCTTTAATCAAGCAGAACCTCACCGAGCATCCGCACGGCATGCACTTCCGGGCAGAATCCGCGCAGCCCGTTGACGATCCGGGCCACGCGCGCCTCCGATGAGACGAGTCCGTAAACGGTCGGGCCGCTGCCGCTCATCAGAACCGCATCCGCTCCGAAACGCCGCATTCCGTCCTTCAGCATCGCCACTTCCGGGTGCATCCCCATCGTGGCAGGCTCCAGCACATTGCCGACCGAGCGGCACATCGCGTCGTAGTCACCCGCTGCAAGCGCCGCCTCCATCGCCCGGGTGTCCGGATGATCCATCTTCCTCAGGTCAAGCCGGCCGTAAGCATCCGCAGTCGATACGCCGATGGCCGGCTTCGCCAGGATCACCCAGCAATTCGGCGGTGCCGGAAGATGGCGCAGCTTCTCGCCGCGGCCCGTTGCAACCGACGTTCCGCCGAACACGCAAAACGGGATGTCCGACCCGATCTGTGCCCCGATTTCCGCCAGCTCGCCCAAGGTCAGACCGAGATTCCAGAGCCGGTTCAGCCCGCGGAGCGCCGCCGCTGCATCACTGCTGCCCCCGGCAAGCCCAGCCGCCACCGGAATCCGTTTTTCCAGCTCAAATGTGACGCCGCTTCGGATCCCGAACTTTTTCCTGAGAAGATCCGCCGCCTGCCAGACGAGATTCCGCCGGTCGTCCGGGACGTACCGGTCGGAAGAGAGAATATGGATCTGGCCGTCGCGCGACGGCCAGATCGACAGCCGGTCCGCCAAGTCGACCGTCGTCATGATCATCTCGACCTCATGGTAGCCATCCGGCCGCTTTCCGAGAACGTCCAGTGTCAGGTTGATCTTCGCCGGTGCTTTTTCATGAAGCATGGATGGCACCCCCACTAAATTCAGTGCCCCTATTTTACCATACGCCCATCGGATTGGAGGAAACAAACGAATAAAAATAGCCGGGCTGGGGGCATGTGCTCCCGGACAATAAAAAAAGCAGGCGGATCAGCTCCGCCTGCCCCGGTGTCAGCCGTTTTTGGATTCCGGGTTTTCGGTTCCGGTTTATTTCGGGCCGTTTTGGCCGCCTATTCCCCGTTCCGCCATCTCAATCGCACGTTTGACCATGTTTCCTGCGTCACGCGCTTTGATGCCACCCCAACCTTCCTGCTGCACAACATCGTAAAACCCAAGTTCCTTGGCGATTTCTTCCTTCAGACGCTCGGACATTACTCCGCCGTTTCTAGCCATTCGGTTTCCTCCTCGTTCAGCTGACAAGCGTAGTATGGCCGCAAAAAAGAAAAACACCCGGGGAAAACCTTCCAGACGGAAGTCCCGGGTGTTGTTCATAAAAAATAAAGACTGATTACTTAACGACAAAATCCATTTTCTCTGCACCGTTGAAGAAAGTCAGTTCAACGGCTTCCGTCAGAACGTCGGTATAACTGTAGGATACCCGTTCAAACGCATGTTCATCTTGGTCGAGCTCAATGACAAAGACGGCATGATACGTTTCCCGAAGGACACCGGCTCTTTCAATCGTCTTCTTGCGGCCGCCGTTTGCCTTCAAATGCAAACGCTGCCCCAAGTGTGAATCCAGCGACTTCTTGATATCAGCTAATGTTTTTGGCATATCGCTTACACCTCACTATACATAAGCATAACATGCCAATAAATTTCTGTCAATTAAAATTTATAATTTTATCAGTGCACCAAACCGATGTCAACGTTTTTCGTTAAGTTTGCTCCAAATTTAAACAATCTGAAAGAAGTTTGTAACAAATGATTCAGATTCAGCCGAAAGACGGATAAAGCGAATCCGCAAGCCGGCCGAATTCCTCAAGGGTCAGCGTCTCTCCCCTGCGCCCGGGATCGATTCCCGCTGCTTCAAGCGCCGAGGCAATCTCATCTTTCCGCTTCTTGCCGTCCGGCATCGAGGCCTGGAGATTGTTGAGGATGGTTTTGCGGCGCTGGACGAACGACCCCCTCGTCACTTTGAACAGGAACGCCTCATCCTCTACACGGACCGGCGGCTCTTTTCTCATCTTCAGACGGACGACGGCGGATGCCACATTCGGCTGCGGCATGAAGACCGTCTTCGGCACCGTCATGACCGTCTCGGCCTCCGTATAATACTGGATGGCGATCGACAGCGAACCGTACTCCTTCGTCGACGGACTTGCGCTGATCCTGTCCGCGACTTCCTTTTGCATCATGACGGTCATCGAGTCGATCGGCAGCCGTGACTCGAGGAGCTTCATGAGGATCGGGGTGGTGACATAATACGGCAGGTTGGCCACGACCGCCACCCGCTCCATCCCGGCAAACTCACGGGAGATCACATCTGCGACATCGGCCTCCAGGATGTCGGAGTGGATGACGGTCACATTGTCATAGGGGGACAGTGTGTCTTCAAGAACCGGCAGAAGCCGCTGGTCGATCTCAAATGCCACGACCTTTCCCGCCTTGCGCGCGAGATGCTCGGTGAGCGCGCCGATCCCCGGACCGATTTCAATCGCGCCTGATTTCTCGTCGAGTTCCGCATAGCCGGTGATTTTCTCCAGGATGTTCGGGTCGATCAGGAAATTCTGGCCCAGACTTTTCTTGAATGAAAAGCCGTACTTGTCCAGGATTTCTTTCGTTCTCGCCGGTGTGGCAATGTCTTTATGCATGGTTTTCCCCTTCCTCGTCAACAGCGGCGACCGCCGCCATGAATTCGTCCCGGCTGATCCGGAACATGGCCAGCCGCTTCACCAGGCTTTTTCCGTTCGTCTGGCCGATCATCAGGATGTCTCCGAGCCGCTCACGGCGTCTCCTGGCATCCGGGTGACCGACCAGCCGCAACCGCACCAGCTCGGCGTCCGTCACCGGCTCTTCTTGCCTCTCGCCGGCCGGCGTCCGCACTGCCGCCAGCGCGCTCCGGATGTCCTCATCGGCCGCATGTTCGATGCCGACCTTTTTTCCGTTCGCGGAAATCGACTGTGCCTTTGGCAGGAACGCATGCTTCACGCCCGGCACCTGCTCCTCGATGATGGCCCGGATGCGGCGGCCCGGATAATCGGGGTCCGTAAAGACGATGACGCCCCGCTTGTCCTGCGCATGGCGGATTTTCATGAGAGTCTCGGCGGAAACGGCAGAGCCGTTCGTCTCGATCGTGTCCGCGCCGGTTGCCCTGCGGACGGCGACCGTGTCCGACTTCCCTTCCACAACGATGATTTCTTCGATTTTCACGTTCCATCCCATTCTTTCGTCCGTTTTCACCAATTTTACAAGCCGCCGCCCCTGATGTACAGAAATGCGGGCGTCTTCACCAAAAAGCCCGCAGAACGGGTCTGCGGGCCGGGTGCCTCAACTCAGTTGAGGATCTTGATTCTTACTTTTTTGCGGCCAAAGCTCATGGCTTGGCTTTGGGACGAGACAAACACGTCGATTTTATGGCCTTTGATGGCACCGCCCGTGTCTCCTGCCACCGCATAGCCGTAGCCTTCCACCCATACCTTCGAGCCGAGCGGGATGATGCTCGGGTCAACGGCGATGACTTTTGCATTCGGGTTGGCCTTCAGGTTGATGCCGGTCGATGTGATGCCGGAGCATCCGTTGCAGGAGGCCGTGTAAGCTGTTGCCGATACATAGAACTCCTTGCCTCCGGACGGTTCGGCGCTGCGTGCAGCACTGTTCGAAGCCTGGACGACTTTGCCGGCGGGCTTCTTGGCTGCTGCCGGCGCGGCGCTTGCGACCATCGTGCGCGTGCCGACCGCGACGACCTTGTTGACCGGCTGCTGCTTCACATTTTCTGCCGTCATGCTGCGGGAAACTTCCTTCCCGTCTTCCTTGACGATTGCGTATGTGCGTTCCACTTTTCCTTCTTTGCCGTTTTGGACGACTTTTTCGCTGCCCTTGAGCAGGGACGCGTCTTTTTTCGTTTCAACGGAGAAGTCCATCGATTCTTCCACTACATCGGTGACCTTTTCCACCCGGACGACCTTCACCGCGGAACCCGGCAGGACCTGTTCGTCCAGCTTCTGCTCCACCCGGTCATGTTCGCCGAGTTTGATGTCCTGATTCTTTAAAAAGTCAGCGACCGTAGTCGAAGTGGTCCAGACATTGCTCGTCTGTCCCCCGTCGATCATGGCAACTTCATAGGCTTTCTCAATGTTGACGGTATCGGTTTCGCCGAGTTCGCTGCCGCGTTCCGGCTGAATTTTGTCATGATCCGTCAGCTCGATGCCGGCCTGCTCCAGCAAACCGTCGAGATTCTTTTCGGTCGTCCAGATTTTCTGGCTTTCCTGGTCGACATTTATTTGGACCTGTCGGGCTTTCGTCCATTCGATCGATGCGCCGTCCTCAAGTTTCGTGTCCTTGGCCGGCGACAGGTCATCGTGTTCGCCGATCGCGATTTCCTGTTCGGAAAGCAGTTCGCCGACCGTCTTGGCGTGTGTGCGGAATTCCTGCTGATCGCCGTCCGCGGAAAGGGAGACGTTTTTCTTCGTCCCTTCATAGACAGCGTAGGTGATGACGCCTGCGAACAGGACAACCGTCAGAATGGCCATGATGGTCTTTTTGCCCTTCAGGTTTTTCATTGAATCATTAAACAAACAAATTCCTCCTTGTCACCCGAGTGATTATATCGGCCCCATTTTTGGGTGTCAAACCCAAAGACTCTCAGGTTGCCTTTATGTCTGCGGGTGAAGTGTGGGAAAGAAACTCCGAATCTATTCTTTCAATCTGAAAATCCGTTCTGCATTTTCCGTTGTCTTCCTGGCCACTTCCTCGACCGGTATTTCCTTGAGGCGGGCGATCTCTTCTGCAACGAGCGGCACATAGGACGGTTCGTTGCGCTTGCCGCGGTTCGGATGCGGGGCGAGATAAGGGGCATCGGTCTCGACGAGCAGGTGTTCCAGTCCGATTTCCTTTGCCACTTCTTTCGGCATGCGGGCGTTCTTGAAAGTCACCGGTCCGCCGAGCGAGATCATGAAGTTCATGTCGATGCATTCCCTGGCCGTTTCAACGCTTCCGCTGTAGCAGTGCATGATGCCTCCGGTCTCGGCGGCACCTTCCTCGCGAAGGATCTCCACGACATCTCCCGTTGCATCCCGGTTGTGTATGATCACCGGAAGCTGCAGGCGCCTCGCCATCGCAATCTGCTTGCGGAACAGTTCCTTCTGCACTTCCCTCGGCGACTTGTCCCAATGATAATCCAGACCTGTTTCTCCGATACCAACCACTTTCGGGTGCTCCGAAGCCAGCTGTTCAATCCAATGAAGGTCTTCGTCCGTGCAGTCGACGGCATCAACCGGATGCCAGCCGATCACGAGATAAATGAACGGATACCGGTCGGCAAGCTCCAAAGCCCGCTCGATCGTCGGCCGGTCAAAGCCGACCACCACCATTTTGCCGACGCCCGCATCGAGCGCCCGCCGGATCACTTCATCGAGATCCTCCTTGTATTGGTCGTCATTCAAATGGACATGGGTGTCAATCAACATCGTCTGCCACTCTCCTCGCATTGGTTCAAGTCTATACATAAAAAGAATTTCATATTTCACAGCGACATTACAGTTAGATTACATTCCGGATTCTCATTCGTAACATGAAGTACTTTTGCAGCATAGCCAGTTGTATCCCAAGAACTTAAAAATGTCAAAACAACCGGTTTAAAATGCAAAAAAACGGAGAGAACCAGGACTTTTAACCCCGGTTCTCATCCGTTCTCCTCATCTTGCCTTATTGGTTTATTATTTCACTTTTGCTCCGTTCGCCAGCGCAGGATCAACGGAAGCGAGTTTAAGAACCCCGTCTTTTTCACCCGCCAAAATCATTCCCTGCGACAATTCACCTCGCAGCTTCACCGGTTTTAGGTTGGCGACGACGATGACTTTTTCACCGACGAGCGATTCGGGCTCATAGAATTTTGCGATGCCCGAGACGACCTGGCGGGTTTCATACCCGAGATCCAGCTGCAGCTTCAGAAGTTTGTCGGCCTTCGGCAACTTTTCGCACGCAGTTACCGTGGCCACGCGGAGATCGACTTTCATAAAGTCGTCGATCGAGATTTCCGGTTCATCCGGCTTTTCTTCCTCAGCCTCTGCCGCTGCCTCTTCCTCCGGCTCCTCCGTCTTGACGGTCTTTTGCATTTCTCCCCGGATATAGGCGATTTCAACTTCAGGATCCAGGCGAGGGAACACCGGCACGCCTTTTTCGGCCACCTTCGCCCCTTTCGGCACCGCCTGTTCATTCAGGAGCGTGTCCCAGCCGAGTGCAGCGTCCCCAAGGCCGAGCTGACGGACGATTTCCTTCGGCGCCTTCGTCATGAACGGCTGGAGCAGGACGGCCGCCTCATGCAGGCTGAGGACGAGATGCCTCATGACGGAATCCAATTCCCCTTTTTTCGACTCGTCCTTCGCGAGCTTCCACGGCTCGGTTTCGTCGATGTATTTGTTCGTGCGCGAAATAAGCGCCCAGATGTCGGAAAGGACAACGCTGAACTGCATGTTGTCCATGCCTTTCTCGTACTTGCGGACAGTCTCTTCCATCGTGATGCGGAGCTTTTCATCGAGTTCGGTCGAGCCGGACGGTTTTGCCGGGACGACGCCTCCGCAGTATTTATTGACCATCGAAACGGTCCGGTTCAGCAAGTTGCCAAGGTCGTTCGCCAGGTCATAGTTGAGCCGCTCGACGAATGCTTCCGGAGAGAAGACGCCGTCGGAGCCGAACGGCAGTTCGCGGAGGAGGAAATAACGGGTTGCATCCAGGCCATAACGCTCGACAAGCATTTCCGGATAAACGACGTTGCCCTTCGATTTGGACATTTTGCCGTCCTTCATCATGATGAAGCCATGCGCGAACACTTTTTTCGGAAGCGGCAGATCCAGCGCCATAAGGAAAATCGGCCAGTAGATCGTGTGGAAGCGGACGATGTCTTTCCCGACAACATGGACATCGGCCGGCCAGTACCGCTCGAACAGCGTTTCATCATCGGTTCCGTAGCCGAGCGAAGTGATATAGTTCGACAGCGCATCCACCCATACGTAGATGACGTGTTTCGGATCTCCCGGGACATGGATTCCCCAGTCGAATGAAGTCCGCGAGATCGACAAATCTTCAAGCCCGGGTTTGATGAAGTTGTTGACCATCTCATTCTTGCGGGATTCCGGCTGGATGAAATCAGGGTTTTCTTCATAGTACTTCAAGAGGCGGTCTGCGTATTTCTTCATATTAAAGAAATAGGACTCTTCCTTCACCTTGTGGACAGGCCGGCCGCAGTCGGGACAGTTGCCGTTGTCCAGCTGAGATTCTGTGAAGTACGATTCGCAAGGCGTGCAATACCATCCTTCGTACTCGCCTTTATAAATATCCCCGTTGTCGAGGAACTTGCGGAAGATTTTCTCGACCCCTTCCTGATGACGGGGATCCGTCGTGCGTATGAAATCGTCATAAGAGATGTCCATGAGATCCCAGAGCTTCTTGGCCCCGTCGGCGATGCCGTCGACGTACGTCTGGGGATCCAGTCCGGCCTCTTCAGCTTTTTGCTGGATTTTCTGGCCGTGCTCGTCCATCCCGGTCAGGAAGCGGACGTCAAATCCCTTGAGCCGTTTGTACCGGGCCATCGTGTCGGAAGCCACCGTCGTATAAGCGGTACCGATGTGAAACTTGCCGCTCGGATAATAAATCGGCGTGGTGATGTAAAACGTGTTCTGTGAACTCATGGCAAGGCCTCCATTTTCAAATAAGCGTTTCCTTTCATTTTAGCCGATGGACGCCGGCTCTTCAATGTCCGCGGTCTTTGCCGGCATTTCCATCTGTTACTATATACCTATTATCACTTTTTTGATTTGACTTAAGAAAAACGGCTATATTGGATCCTATTTTTATCACAAATATGCTTTCTTCAAAAAAAATGATTGATTCTGCAAAACTTTCATCAAAACAAATTGACGCTAATGGGAGTTGTTGGTATGATGGGCATATGACATACTCCATGTCGAATTTTGACGAATCCAAATGGAGATGAAAGGAGCAGTAACAGATGAAATCGACTGGTATCGTAAGGAAAGTTGACGAACTTGGCCGGGTAGTCATTCCTATTGAGCTCCGTCGCACACTGGGCATCAAAGAAAAAGACGCACTCGAAATCTACGTGGACGACGAAAAGATCATCTTGAAAAAATACATGCCGAACATGACTTGCGCGATCACAGGGGACGTCTCTGACGACAACCTCCGCCTGATCGACGGCAAGCTGATCCTCAGCGAAGACGGTGCAGAGCAGCTTATCCAAGAAATCCAGGAGCGCCTCGGCAAAAAGCAGCACGTTTGATCACGATCGGCTTATATAAAACCGGAACGGGGATCCCGTTCCGGTTTTTTTATTTTTCCAGATGATACGCACGATATACATCCCGCTTTGCTTCTCCCCGTGCCTTGGCGGCCGCCTTGATCGCCTCTTTGGACGGCAAGTTTTCCCTTTCGATGAGCGCTTCAACATGTTCTTTCGCCGGCAGGCCCGTCCACCACTCATCCTCCGGTTCCCCGGCTTCTTCACCGGCTCCTTCGACAACGAGGCAGAACTCGCCTTTCAGGTCGGTTTCCTCCGCCCATGCGGCCGCTTCGCCGACAGTGCCGCGGAGTATCTCCTCGAACTTCTTGGTCAGCTCGCGCACAACCGCAATCCGGCGGCCCGTGCCGAACGCTGCTTCCATATCCCGCAGGGATTCCTTCAGGCGATGCGGGGATTCGTAAAGCAGAATGGTTTCCACCCTGCCGGCCAGCTGCCGGAACAGCTCGCGCCGGTCCGCTTTTTTTCTCGTCGGGAATCCGTAGAACAAAAACGGCTGTGCCGGCAGTCCCGAGGCGATCAGTGCCGTCAGCGCGGCATTGGCCCCCGGCAGCGGAACGACGGCGAAGCCTTCTGCGATCGCCCTGGCGGCAATGTCGGCACCGGGATCCGAAATGCACGGCATGCCCGCGTCACTGACGAGCGCAACGTCCTTGCCTTCCGCCAGGATGCCGAGTATGCGATCGCCGCCCGCTTCGAGATTGTGCTCGTGATAGCTGATGAGCGGCGTCCCGATTCCGAAGTGGCTGCAAAGCTTTTTCGTGTTTCGCGTGTCTTCCGCGGCGATGGCGGCCGACTCGCTCATCACCCGGACCGCCCGGTACGTCATGTCTTCGAGATTGCCGATCGGCGTGGCGACAAGGTACAACTTCCCCCCCGGATCCTGCACGCTTTTCTGGGACTTCACGGTTTACCGCCTCCTCTTTCCGTCATATAGCCGATTTTCTGGCCCCGCCTGAGCTGCTTGAATGCATACTCGGCCTGCATGGCCTCGCGCTTCGTCTCGAACCGTTCGCAAAAGATGCAACGGACCGGCCGGCGGGCCCTCGTGTACTTCGCGCCCCGCCCGTCATTGTGCGCCTTCACCCGCCGCTCGAGGTTGTTCGTGTAACCCGCATACAGGGTTCCGTCCGAACATTCCAGGACGTACAGCACATGGGTTTCCTCAGGCATCCTGTCCATACAGCATTTCCTTCACTTCCGGCGTGTACTCTCCGTTCTCTTCATAAACATACAGCGGCGGCAGGATTTTCAGGTCAGGCCGCCCGTCTTTCGTTCCTTCGATGAGAAGGGTGTTTGCCTCGCGTCCCTGTTTCGGATAAACGAAGCGGATGCGCTTAGGCTCAAGCCGGTTCGCCCGCATCGCCGTCACGAGGTCGAGCAGCCGTCCGGGGCGGTGGACGAATGCCGCCTTCCCGCCCTGCTTGAGCAAGGAGGCTGCATTGGCCACCGCCTCGTCCAGCGTCAGCTTCAGCTCATGTCGGGCAATGGCCACTTCCTCAAGCATGTTGCGGTCACTCAGTTCATGTGCGGGAAAATAAGGCGGATTGCATGTGACCGTATCGTGCTTTTCGTAGCCGAGGACGGCCGCAATTCCCTTCACGTCACCCCCGACGATCCGGATGCGCCCTTCCAGCCCGTTCAGCCGCACGCTCCGATCCGCCATGTCCGCAAGCCTAGGCTGGAGCTCGACGGCCGTGATGTCCGCATGCGACCGTGCACTGAGGAAAAGGGGGATCGCGCCGTTGCCCGCACAAAGATCAACGATGCTTCCCTTGCGGATCGGGACGTAAGCGAACTTCGCCAGAAGCACGGCGTCGAGCGAAAACGAAAACACGGACGGGCTCTGGATGATTTTCAGCCCTTCCGCAAGCAGGTCATCAAGCCGCTCGTCCCCTTGAAGTTGTCCTTCCATACATTGACTTCCTTTCCCATAAGAAAAGACCGCAACCCGCAACTTGTGCGGGACCGGTCCTTTCAGCCATTCTGTTTATTCAGGAACGACAGGCAGAACAGGCAGTCCTCACCTTTCCGCGAGCTTCCGAAATGGACGTTGCACACATGAAATCCCTCATTGTACAGGCGGGCCAGATTATCGTGTCCCTCACTGATCTCGGCCCCTGCCGGCACCTTGCGCGTTCCCGGCTTCCGGGTTTGCTTGGCGCTCTGTGCCTCCACTTCTTCAAGACGCTGGCGGAGATGATGATTCTCGATCTGGAGGGAATGGTTCTCCTCCATCACCTGTGCGACCGATTCCTTCAGTTCCGCAAACTGGCGGTTCGCCGATTCGAGCTGCTGGCCAAATTCCATGACCTTGTCCAAGAAGTTCCGGTCCTTCATTGTCTACACCTCATCGCCTAGCCTTTATACCGACTGCATAATTTCATCCAGCGTGTAATCGATCACTTTCTGGCCGCCCGACAGTTCCACTTGAAGAATCCGTTCGAGCAGATTGAGACCGACGACCTTTCCGGTACCTTCAGGCGTCGTGATCCGGCTGCCGATGTCCGGCATGAGCCGCTTCGCTTCTTCATATTCATCATTTTCGTACTTCAGGCAGCACATGAGCCGACCGCACAGCCCCGAGATCTTCGAAGGATTGAGCGAAAGGTTCTGGTCCTTTGCCATCTTGATCGATACCGGCTCGAAATCCCCGAGGAACGTCGAGCAGCAGAGCATCCGGCCGCACGGACCGATGCCGCCGAGCATTTTCGCTTCATCCCGCACGCCGATCTGCCTCAGCTCGATGCGCGTCCGGAAAACGGAAGCGAGGTCCTTCACCAGATTACGGAAATCCACGCGTCCGTCGGCGGTGAAGTAGAAAATGATTTTGTTCCGGTCGAACGTGTATTCCACATCGACCAGCTTCATGCTGAGCCCGTGCTCTTCGATTTTCTTTTCGGCAATCCCGAACGTGCGAGTTGCCTCTTCCTCGTTGTCGAGCACGGTTTCCCGGTCCTCATCGGTCGCCGGACGGACGACCAGGCGAAGCGGGAGAACCACGTCGTCGCCGCTCATCTGTCTCGGCGGAATCGCGACTTTCCCGTATTCCACGCCCCTCGCCGTTTCGACGATGACATAATCGTCTTTTTTAAGGGCATAGTTACCGGGGTCAAAGTAATATATCTTACCCGCTTTTTTAAAGCGGACGCCAATCACATTATAAAGCATGTTCTACCTCCTGCATGTTGAGCACCAGCTGTTCCATGAGAAGCGTGCGGTTCATATTGCTGTGGAGGTTCCGTTTGGCCCCGAGGATGGCGCCGAGGATGGTGGACAGCCTGCCGAACGTCATCCGCAGCGCGAGCTGTTCCCACAGTTCGCGCTGGTCCGGATAAGCAAGCGCATTTCCAAGACCCGCCTTGACGGCCGCAATGTCCCTGTAGGCAAACAGAAGAAGATCAAGCCCGAGCTCCGTTTCTTCTTTTTCCTTGAAGACCGGGCCCCAATCCGTTCCGATGAAAAGCAGCGCTTCCTGGATATTCTTTTCCGATGCTTCCACCAATTTTAACACCGTTTTCCTGGCCTGTCCAAACTGCTCGCCGCCCGCAAGCTCCATCGCTTCTTCCGGGCCGGCCGTCACCATCGTTGCCGTCGAGGCCATGGAGCGGGTGAGCCCGTTCTCCTCGACAAGCCGTTCGATGATCTGCTCGCGGGGGGGCGGCTGCAGATGAACCTCCAGGCAGCGGGAACGGATGGTCGGCAGGATGGCGGAGCCGGTATCGGTGAGCAGCAGCGCCGTCACTTCGCCCTCAGGCTCTTCCAGAAACTTCAGGAGTGTGTTCGCCGCGGCCGTATTCATGCGATCCGCCTCGTGGATCAAGTAGATCTTCCGTCCGTCCTCGAGGCCTGTTTTGTTCAGCCGGTAAATCAAATCGGCGATCTGCCCTTTTTTGATGTCCTGCCCGTCCGGATGGATGTCCGACACGTTCGGATGGTTTCCTTCCCCCACCCTGCGGCAGTTGCGGCACTGCCCGCACGGCACGGCATCGTGCGGATTCAGGCAGAGCAGCAGCCGCGTGAAAAACAGGGCGACCGCTTCCTTTCCCGAGCCCTTGATGCCGTCGATCAGATAGGCATGGGCCACCCGGCTTGATGCAAAAGCCGCCCGGAGACCGCCGATTGCCGCTTTCTGTGTGTCCATGACCGGAAATTCGCTGTTCATCCCCATGCCCCCTGTCTTTGAAAAAATCCCGTGTCCGGCAGTTATTCCGGGCACGGGGCGTCTGTTTCAGATCATCAAAAATGGTGGAACTGTTCAATCGGAAGCACAAAGACCGTCGCCCCGCCGACTTCCACTTCAACCGGATACGGGATATACGAATCGGCATTCCCGCCCATCGGTGATACCGGGGCGACCATCTGGTCACGGGACCGGCAATTTTCGCGGATCAGACCGAGCAGCTTCGGAACGAGCGGATCATCCGTTCCGATCAGGAACGTCGTGTTGCCCGAGCGGAGGAACCCGCCGGTGCTCGCCAGCTTCGTTGCACGGAAATCATTTTTCGTCAATGCGGCGGATAAACGGTTGCTGTCCTGGTCCTGCACGACCGCTACGACCAATTTCATTCGGATCAACTCCTCGCCTGCTTTTATAATAGTATATCACAAACACCCTTCACGGCAGACGGCTTTTTAACGATGCCCACGCCTTTTCTGCCGTCTCTTCCAATGTCCCCGAAGCATCGATGCGGATAACCCGCTCGGGCTCCGTTTCTGCAATCGTCTCATATTCGGCCCGGACGATGCGGTGAAACTCCAGGCTTTCCGAATCGAGCCGGTTCACTTCCCGGCCTTTGTTCCGGGCAATCCGGGCGAGCCCTTCCTCAGCGGAAAGGTCCAGCAGAATGGTCAGATCCGGCATGGTGCTGCCGATGGCGAAACGGTTGATCTCCCGGACTTCCTCTGTGCCGATCCCCCTGCCCGCTCCCTGATAAGCGATCGAACTGTCGATGAACCGGTCGCACAGCACAATTTTCCCTTCCTGCAATGCCGGTACGATTTTTTGCACGAGATGCTGCCGGCGGGCCGCCGCGTACAGCAGCGCCTCCGTGCGGGCATCCATTTCCGTGTTCGCCTGGTCCAGGATGATTTCCCGGATCATTTCGGAAATCCGGATGCCGCCGGGCTCACGGGTCTGGATGAAAGGCTTGCCCGTTTCCTTGAGACGGGCAGCAAGAATTTCCATGACGGATGTCTTGCCGGCCCCGTCCGGACCTTCAAGCGTCACGAATAACCCATTTTTCTTCATATAAAGTATGCCTCCGTTGACTATAGTAGAACGAGAATGAACCCCTCTTTTAGCCGGTGACGCCCTTGGAACGGGACCCCCGTTTCCAGCAACATTCCGATGCGGGTGACCGTTTCCGGAACGATTTCTTCTCCCGGCAGGACGAGCGGAATTCCGGGAGGATAAGGAATCAGGGATGCAGCGGAGATCCGTCCCCCGGCCTCCCGAAACGGAATCCATTCCTTCGGAGAATCCAGATCCTCTGCGGGCGGATGATCAGCGGCGGTCATGCCGGCTATGGGCTGGTATGCGGCGGTTCGCCTGACGAACTTTGAAGGTCCTCTGTTTTTCATTGCTGCCCGGCTACGGCGGGCCGCTTCATCGAACCGGTCGGGACTTTCTTTCTTGAGAAGGGGAAGCACAAGCAGGAGTTGATGGGGGTCGGCCAATTCGGCGTAAACCCCTACCGCCTGAAGCACTTTTTGAAGGCCGGTTCCTGTCACCCCTTCCGGCCGGATCAGCAGTTTCAGCGGATCATCCGTCTCTGCCACCGACAAGCCGGGGATGCGCGACAATTCCCCGACGAACCGCTCCCGCCTGGCGAGGAAGGACTCAAGATCCGCCGGCCCGTAAGTCGCGAAGAAATGACGGGCATCATCCAGCGAAGCCATAAGCGGATAGGACGGGCTGCTCGACTGCAGGATGCCGAGGCGGCCGGCCACGGTTTCCGGCATGACGGATGAGCCTTCGGCAATGTGGAGAAACGAAGCCATCGTCATGGCCGGCAGGGTCTTATGGGCAGATTGGACGACCACATCCGCGCCCAGCTGCAGCGAAGAAACGGGAAACGGCTCCCCGATCCCGAAGTGGGCACCGTGCGCTTCGTCGACAAGCAGCGGGATTCCCGACTGCCTGCAAACCTCGGCAATCCGGGGAAGTTCTGTCGACACCAGCCCGTAATAAGTGGGATGAGTCAAAATGACCGCACGCGCATCCGGGTAGGCAGACACCGCTTCCCGGACAAGCGAAGCCGGCACATGACCGGCCGCCAAAGTCCGCTCATCCCACTCGGGAGCCAAATAAACCGGCCGGGCACCGGCAAGGACCAATCCGTTGAACACCGACTTATGGGCATTGCGCTGAACGATCACCCGGTCGCCCGGACGGCAAACTGACAGAATCATCGCCAGGTTCCCGGCCGTCGATCCATTGACGAGGAAGAAGCTGCGGGCCGCCCCGTAGGCCTCGGCCAGGAGCTCCTGCGCTTCCCGGAGAACCCCCTCGGGCGCATGAAGATCGTCGAGACCGGGAAGTTCCGTCACATCCCACGACAGCATACCGCGGACGCCTGCCGGCAAGCCGGTGAGCTCCCCATTCTTGTGGCCCGGCACGTGAAAGGAAAGGGGCTCTTCGGTTGCAAAGGCCCTCAGCATCTCAACAACCGGCCGGCGGCTCTGTCTGTCGGACATATGAAAAACCCCTCTTTTTTCTGATTGACGTTGGTCCCATTATAACATGACGGGTCTTTTCCGCCTTCCGGAACGGTGCGCGTCTCCAGGAAATCGGGGTTGCACTCGGGTGAAGATTGGATAGTGGAACCCGTACGGCCCGGGGCTCGATCCGTACGGTTCAGGGGTGAATGCGTACGACTCGTCCTGGAGAGTGGGTGTTTCCCTCTTGGAAAGCGGAACCCGTACGACTCATAGCCGGATCCGTACGGTTCAAGGGTGAATGCGTACGACTCGGGGCCGGATCCGTACGACTCGCCCTGGAGGGTGGAGATTTCTCTCTTGGAAAGCGGAACCCGTACGACTCAGGGCCGGATCCGTACGGTTCAAGGGTGAATGCGTACGACTCGGGGCCGGATCCGTACGACTCGACCTGGAGAGTGGAGATTTCGCTATTGGAAAGTGGAGCCCGTACGACTCGAGGGCGGATCCGTACGGTTCAAGGGTCGATCCGTACGACTCAAGCCTCGATCCGTACGACTCATCCGGATTTCCCTTTTTTACAGCACAAAAAAACCGCCTCCATAGGGAGACGGCTTTGTGCCCAGCGGCGTCCTACTCTTGCAGGGGGAAGCCCCCAACTACCATCGGCGCTGAAGAGCTTAACTTCCGTGTTCGGGATGGGAACGGGTGTGACCTCTTCGCCATTGTCACTGGACTATTGAGCTTGTTCGCTCAAAACCGGATAAAACAGACATTGAACCAAGCTTCTACCGAACCTTGTTTATGCATGAGGTTAAGTCCTCGATCGATTAGTATCCGTCAGCTGCACGTGTCGCCA
>NZ_JBHLWY010000025.1:0-26105 GCF_042432615.1 Bhargavaea ullalensis | reverse complement strand
TGGGCAAGAACATGCGAAATATCCATTAAAATGACAAAACGACCCCAAAAGATTTCTTTTGGGTCCGTTTTGTCTACAGTCTGAGGGCCGGCGGAATGATTCCGCCGGCCCTTTTTTGATTTTTTAATGGTTCAGGCTGCCTTCGCGCACGGGTTCCGATGAAAGTCCGAGGGCGCGGGAAATGATGGCCGTGACCACCATGACGGCGATCACCGGAACCACCCAGCCGAGACCGTCATCATAAAACGGCAAGTATTCCTCAAGCAGGTGGATGACCGGATTCAGCCAACCGAATTCCGTTTCAAGCGATTCCGCCAACGCCTTCAGACCATCGGCAAGGCCGATGATGAACGCCACGGCCGTGGCCGACACATAAACGAGCCGGGCATGCCGGAACAGCGGCGACGTGAAGGTCAGCAGGAGAAGCGAAATGGCGAGCGGATACAAGAACATGAGGACCGGCACCGAATAGGTGATGATCGTGGACAGCCCGAAATTGGCGACCCCAAACGAAAAGACGGTGAACAGAAACACCCATGTTTTGTAGCCGATGGTCGGGAGGAGAAGGTGGAAATATTCTCCGCATGCCGTGATGAGCCCGATCGCCGTCGTCAGACAGGCCAGCGTGATGACGACCGCCATCAGGATGGTTCCGAAGCTGCCGAAATAGTATTCGGCCGCACTGCTGAGCACGGGTCCGCCCGTCTTGAACAAGCCGAACTTTTGGACGCTGGTCGCTCCGATCCAGGCAATCCCCACATAGAGGACGGCCAGCAGTAAAATCGCCGTCAGGCCGGACTTGAACGTGGCGTTCATGATCCCTTTGTTGCTCGTCACCCCCATGCCTTTGATGGAGCTGGTGACGATGATCGCAAAGACGAGCGCCGCGATGGCGTCCATCGTGTTATAGCCTTCCGTGAACCCTTTGACAAACGATCCGGACGCGTAAGCGGCTTCCGGATCCAGGACACTGCCCATCGGACGGAAGACCGCCACTCCGATGAGAACCAGAAGGAGCACGACAATGCCCGGGGCCAGCACCTTGCCGATCCGGTCAACAATTTTCGCCGGATTGAGCGACAGCCAGAGCGTGATGGCGAAAAAGACGAGTGTAAACAGTAGGAGCGGAAGGAATCCCGCGTCCTGTCCGACGAATGGCGTGATCCCGATTTCATAGGCGACGGCACCGGTGCGGGGCGCCGCGAAAAACGGCCCGATGGTGAGATAGAGAACAGCCGAGAACAACAGGCCATAAACCGGATGAATGCGGCTCGCCAGCTCTTGAAGGTTCCGGCTCCCCGAGTACCCGATCGCGAGCACGCTCAGGAACGGAAGGCCGACACCGGTGATGAGAAAGCCGATGAGCGCCGGCCAAAGCTGATCGCCCGCAAGCTGCCCGAGCTGCGCCGGGAAAATGAGGTTGCCCGCACCGAAGAACAGCGCGAACAGCATCACACCGACGACAAAGTAACTTGAAAAAGGTAATTTCTCCTGCATAACAACCAGGATCCTCTCTTTCCGACTTACCGAAAACGGTAGAATATTCAGCCAAGAAACGGCTGATTTCGACATAATGCGATATATCAGCGTCCTTCATCCTACTACGAATGATTGGGGATTGCAAACAGTATATATCTGATAGTTTTCACTTGTCTTAAGTTGGTCAGGATTTCTTTCGTTTAGTGCTTGCAGAACCGGGAATACAGAAGACAGACGCAACGCATAAGGAGGACAAACAACATGAAAAACAAAGCAATGCTTGCCGCAGTCGGACTCGGTGCAGCCTACCTGATGCGAAACAAAGACTCCCGGGATAAACTGAAAAAACAGTTCAACGATTTTTCTGGCGGCGGAGACAGCAACACGCCAAAACGCCAGTCCCAGATGAACAACGGCAAAAGCCAGCAGTCCAATAAAAAAGGCGGCCTGCTCACGAGCTTCTTCGACTGAGCCACCGCTTCTGAGGCCGCTGAAAAAGAACCAACACCCTTCGTGTTGGTTCTTTTTCGTGTTCAAGTTGATTTTTGCTGCGGGGGCGAAGGTTTCTTTCCAGACATTCACCCGGGGCGATTCCCTTCCCGACATTCGGCGGTGCTATCCCGACATTCACGGCGCGTATCCCGACATTCGCCCTGCCGCGATTCCTTTCCAGACATTCAACGGCGCTATCCCGACATTCACGGCATCTATCCCGACATTCGGCTCCTCTATCCCGACATTCGGCTCCCCTATCCCGACATTCGCCCTGCCGCGATTCCTTTCCAGACATTCAACGGCGCTATCCCGACATTCACGGCATCTATCCCGACATTCGGCTCCCCTATCCCGACATTCGCCCTGCCGCGATTCCTTTCCAGACATTCAACGACGCTATCCCGACATTCATGGCATGTATCCCGACATTCGGCTCCCCTATCCCGACATTCGCTGCCAGTAGCTTTCAAGAATGAAAAAAACGAGATTGTGACCCGGTAAGTGGGTGCAATCTCGTTTCTTCTTCTACCTGCCTCGGCTTCCTCCAACCGAGCGTCAATTTATATCACTCGTGGCTCAACTCAAGTCATTGGGTCACCGCATTGGCGGCCTGTTTCCGCTCGGCTTTCCTCACCAGCCAGATGCTTGCCTCATAAAGGATCGCCATCGGGATCAGGACGAGGAGCTGGCTGATAAAGTCCGGCGGTGTGATGAGTGCGGAAATGACTGCAATCGAGACATACGACCATTTGCGCACTTTCTTCATCGAATCAGACGTCAGCAGGCCGATGGAACCGAGGAACAGCGCCACGATCGGCAGCTCGAACAACAGGCCGATCGGCATCGTGGTCATGAGCAGGAATCTCATATACTCCTGCGCGGAGACCATGACGTCAAAATTCGCCGCGCCGAGCCCGATAAGGAATCCGTAGCTCAGCGGGTGGATGACGAAGTAACCGAACGCCACGCCCGCGATAAACAGCACCAGCATCACCGGCGAATAAAGGCCGAAGAATTTTGCTTCGTTGTCATTCAGCCCCGGCTTCACAAACTGCCAGATGAAATGGCAGAGGAAAGGCAGCGACAGGCCGAGCGCAATAGCGCCGGACATCGTCATGTAAAACTTCACCACTTCAAGCGGCCCGAGAATGACCAACTGGTGACCTTTTGTCACGTAGGGGAACCACAGGTTGATCGTTGAGAAGACGATGATGAAGACGGACAGGAACACGACAGTCGCCTTGATCAGCGCTTTCCTGAGATCGTTGAGGTGGGTGACATAGGTTTCATGCAGTTCTGTTTCTGTCTCGCTCCCGTCCGGGTTGGCGTCCGGCGGTTTCTGGCCAGGCGGAGTGGGGCTGCCCGCACGGTGATCCTGTGCCGCTTCCGCAAGCGCTTCGGCCGTTGCCGCTGCTTCGGCTTCTTTGCCCGAGCGCTCCCCCGCCGTTTCAGACGCGGATTTCGCCGCCTCCGCCTTTTTCTTGTCGATCGGACTCAGAACTGTTTTGTAGTCATTGCCGTACGGGTCCATCCAATCACATCCTGTCTTTCAATCAGATCTGCAGACGACAGGCCGGCCGGTTGCCATGCGGCGTTCCGGCCGGCCTGCCGGCATGCAGTCTTATTTTTCTTCGCTCAGTTCTTCCTTGCGCGGCTTTTCTTCGTCGTTATCATCAATGATGTCCTTGGCCGACTTCTTGAATTCTGAAAGTGTCTTGCCGACTGCCGAGCCGACTTCAGGCAACTTCCTTGGTCCGAAGAGAATCAGGATGATGACCAGAATGATGATCAGTCCCGGAACTCCGATGCTTGCAATGCCTCCCATAGATATTGCCTCCTTTTTTGTGTGTGATCTGAAGCTTATGAATGAAGACGTGCTCTGCTTTTCTTCTGTCCAGCTCCGGGCGGCTGCCCCTCGGGGTCATAAGCCGATCCGCGCCGCGAAGCAAGCTTCGCTCTGCGGATCATCTTATGCCTGTCGGGGCAAAACGCCGCCCTCCGCTTTTCTTGTGTCCAGCTCCGGGCGGCTGCCCCTCGGGGTCATAAGCCGATCCGCGCCGCGAAGCAAGCTTCGCTCTGCGGATCATCTTATGCCTGTCGGGGCAAAACGCCGCCCTCCGCTTTTCTTTACACCAGTGAGCCGCCTTCTTTGCTGTATTTGATGATGCCTTCGGCGCAGCGGTAGGCGAGGGCGCCGACGGTTCCGGTCGGGTTGTAGCCGCCGTTGTGGGAGAAGTTTCCGGCGCCGACGACGAAGAGGTTTTCCGCATCCCAGTGCTGGTTCCATTTGTTCACGACGCTGTCGCCCGGATCGGTGCCGAGGATGGTGCCGCCGGTGTTGTGGGTTGTCTGGTACGGGACGATGTCGTAGTCCGTGATCGGATTTCGGCCGACGGTCTGTTTGGGGCCCATCTTCTCCATGATCTCCACAGCCCGCTCCGTGATGTACTTGTGAAGGGCACGGTCCTGGTCAGTGAAGTTGTAGGTGAGCTGGAGCAACGGAACGCCGTAGACGTCCTTGTATTTCGTGTCGAGCGTCAGATAATTGTCCCGGTGCGGCATCGAGGAGCCCTGTGCCCCGATGCTGAGCGAGCGGGTGTAGTTCTCGACCGACGCCTTTTTGAATTCCGCCCCCCATGCCGGCGTGTCCGGCGGCACCGGATTCGTTTCGATCGGGCGGTTGCCGGTCTGGGTGATCGACAGGTTCCCCCCGTGGATGAAGTCCAGGTCGCTGTGGTCAAAGTTGTCGCCGTTGAAATCGTCGATCGTCATGCCGAGCGATCCGGCACCCATGAATGTGTTGAACTGATCATCGAAGAAACCGGTTGCTCCCGGAAGGATCTGATAGCAGTAGTTTTTGCCAAGCGTGCCTTTCCCGGTTTCGGGATCGTACATCTCCCCGATGCCCGACACCATGAGAAGCTTGGCGTTGTTCATGACGTAGCTTGTCAGGACCACGACTTCCGCCGGCTGGATGTATTCCTCTCCCGACAGCCAGTTGATGTAGCGGACACCTGTCGCTTTTCCGCCTTCATGAAGGACCTCAACGACGTTTGAATGGAACTTCACTTCATAGTTCCCGGTTTCCTTCGCCGTCGGGATGACCGTGATTTCAGGAGACGTCTTCGCCCCGTATTCGCAGCCGAATCGTTCACAGAAGCCGCAGTACTGGCAAGCGTTGATCGTCTTGCCGTCCGGGTTCGTGTAAGCTTCGGACAAGTTGGCGGACGGCAGCATGAACGGACTGTATCCGAGGTCTTTCGTCGCCTTTTCGAATTTCTCCAGAATCGGGGTTTTCTTCATGGGGCCGGTCGGATATTCACGTGAGCGCTTTCCCTGGAAGGGGTTTTTCCCGTCGCCTGAAATGCCCATCATGTACTCAACCTTGTCGTAATAGGGCTCCATCTCGTCGTATGTAACGCCCCAGTCGCGGATGAGATATTCCGATGACAGTTTGTCTTTTCCGTATTTCTTCTCCGTCTGGGATTTGATTTCGAAGTCATACGGGAGGTAGCGCCATGTGTGCCCGTTCCAGTGTGTTCCCGCACCGCCGAGACCTTCGCCGAGCAGGAATGAACCCATCGTCCGCATCGGCAGGGCCTGCTGGTCCCGCTTGTTGCGGAAAGTAATCGTTTCTTTGGACAAGTCCTGCATCAGTTCATAGCGCACCGCATAGCGGTACTCATCGTGGACACGCTGATAGTCGGCCGTGCCGCGCTCGCGCCCGCGCTCGATGCCGACGACCTTCAGTCCCGCTTTCGCACATTCGGCCGCGATGATGCCGCCCGTCCAGCCGACGCCGACTGTTACGACGTCCACTTTATCCAGTGTCTTTGCCATTCAGATACCCCCTCCTTAGTGTTGCCCGCCGAGTGATTCCGGCGAAATTTTCTGGAAGTCCTTGCTGTCAACCTTGTCGATATACGCCATCTGGTGGCCAGGGAACTGTTTCATCTTCCAGCCTTCCATGCCGCGGTTGCCCCCGTACATCGGATCCGAATAAGCGCCTTCCAGCGTGGCCGATCTGAGCAGGCGGAAAAAGAATCCGGCCGCTACGCCTTCCATTTCGACTTCATCTTTCTGGAAAGCGGTGATCACTTCATCCCGCTGGTCGCCGTCGATGTCCACGAAGGATTTGTCAAAACGCTTTTTGGCTTCTTCGTCCATCTTGTGGATGCCCTGAACGAAGATTTCCTTCCTCCTCAGGCGGCTTTGGTAGCCCTGTGTCGCCTCGCCGGCCAAAAATGGACCCTGCATATACTCTTTCTCGTTGTTGCCATAGGCACCGGCCAGCTGATGATCGATAAAGAATGGGACGCCGAGCCCTTTGGCACCCGGACCGAGATCGTCTTCGGGGAAGATCCGCTCCGTTGCTTCGGTAAGGACTGCGAAGTCATGATCATTTGTAAAGAACATCCTCCCGTTCGGCGACCCTGCGGATTCATCTTTCCTTCCTCCGCTCCGGTCACCCGTGCCGTCCGCCGTCTTCGTTCCGGAACCCTTCATGTTATAGCCGATAAGTCCGCCGATCACGCCGCCTCCGACGAGCGTTCCCGTAGCCACTCCGGCTGTTTTCAGGAAGTCGCGCCTGGAAACGTCTTTTTGTTCGTCCGCCATCCGTCTTCCTCCCTTTTATAGATGTATTGGCAAATATGGAGTCATACGGGGAGCATACCCTTCCGGTTCTTCGTTTTATACCGGTCCTGCCCTCCCGTGTCCATATTCCTTCTATTTCCGGTTCCCTGCCAAACCCGCAGTCAAACCGGCCGCCGGGACAATTCAGCAGAAACAAGTCTAAAGTCTCGGAAAGTTGGGGAAATCCGACTGAACAGGAAGCCCTATATTGTCCGAATTTGTAGAAAGTCTGCCAATCTCTCATAACAGGCTGTATACTAATTGTTGTGATAATATTAATCATTCACGAAAGGGGAATGCACCATGTCACAAACGTTATGGGACCGCATGTGGGACTGGCACGACGAAGCCAAGCGGATGTTCACGTTCTTCATCCGCCCCAATCAGGTGAAACTGAGCGCGGACGGCTCGGGGGCGCCGTTCGGCTATACGGACAAAGAACCGGGCGACCAGAGAAATAAACGAAGTTATACGACACCGCAGCTGATCGGCCTGATCGGAGGGCCGCTCCTGTTCCTCCTCCTGCTCCTGTTCTATCATCCGGAAGGACTGTCGGGTGAGGGGCGGGCCATCCTCGCCTCCACCGTCTGGATCGCCGCCTGGTGGATCACGGAGGCCGTGCCGATCCCCGTCACTTCTCTCCTGCCGCTCGTTCTGTTCCCGCTTGCCGGCGGCCTCGACGTCAAGGCGACGGCCTCCGCCTACGGTGACGAAAACATCTTCCTTTTCATGGGCGGGTTCATGATCGCGCTTGCCATGGAAAAGTGGAACCTGCACCGCCGGATCGCGCTGACGATCATTTCGGCGATCGGCACGAATATGAACAAAATCATCCTCGGCTTCATGGTCGCCACAGGATTCCTGTCGATGTGGATCTCCAACACCGCGACGGCGATGATGATGGTGCCGATCGGACTCGCCATTACATATCAGGTTGCCGATGCCCTGAAAGACGGCTCCCAAGCCGTCGACAAAGAAAACTTCGGATTCGGCAAGGCGCTCATGCTCGGAATCGCCTATTCGGCATCGGTCGGCGGAATCGCCACGCTCATCGGAACGCCGCCGAACACGGCGCTTGCCGCGGCGATGGAGAAAATGTACGGCATCGAAATCTCCTTCGGCACTTGGATGCTGTACGGCACGCCGTTCGCCTGGGTGTTCATCCTGCTCATCTGGCTGTATCTTGTGAAGATCGCCTTCCCCGCAACGGTGAAGGAACTGCCGGGCGGACGGCATCTGATCCGCCAGGAAAAAGAGAAGCTCGGAAGCGCATCCACCGAGGAGAAGCTCGTCTTCACCGTCTTCATCCTCGCCGCGCTTTCCTGGATCTCCCGGTCGTTCGTCCTGCAGAGCTTCCTGCCGGGCATCTCCGACGGCGTGATCGCGATGTTCTTCGCCGTCCTCCTGTTCACCGTCCCCGCGGTCAACGTGAAGGGCGACCGCCTGCTCGACTGGGAAACGGCCGTGAAGCTGCCATGGGGCATCCTGCTCCTGTTCGGGGGAGGACTCGCCATTGCCGCGGGATTCGTCAGCTCCGGCCTGTCTGAATGGATCGGCGGCCAGCTCACCGCACTTCGCGGCGTCCCGGTGATCCTCGTCATCCTGATCGTTGCCACGCTCGTCATCTTCCTGACCGAGATCACCTCGAACACGGCGACCGCGGCGATGATGTACCCGATCATGGGCGCACTCGCCATCGCACTCGACGTGCATCCGTTCGCCCTCATGGTCGCTGCAGGAGTGGCTGCCTCGTGCGCCTTCATGCTTCCGGTCGCCACGCCGCCAAACGCCGTCGTCTTCGGTTCCGGCTACCTGCGGATCCCCGACATGGCCAAGGCCGGCCTTGCCCTGAACCTGATCGGCATCGTGCTCGTCACACTCTCCATCTGGTTCCTGCTTCCGCTGATCTGGGGCATCGACCTGACGACCGTGCCGGAACTCTTCAAATAAGAAAAGCCATGCAGCCGGATTTCCGGATGCATGGCTTTCTTTTATATGGACCGGGCCGCCTTCCCGCGACGCCAGAACCCTTTCGATCTATTCACGGCCTCTTCCGGACTTCTCAGGGGGCCTTGCGGACTGTTCACGGACCCTTGCCGTCTTTTCATCTCCGCGCCCGGATTTTCTTCCGGGCAACAAGCGAGAAGATCAGGTAGACGACCGGGAGAACGGCAATGACGAGGATGAGCAACTCCCAGCCGCCGGTTGTCCAAAGCGGCGAGAGCAGCGTGCTGCCCGCGGCCACGCCGATGTAATACGAAACGAGATACAGGCTGGATGCGCTGCCTTTATGGTGTTCCGCATCCCGGGCAACAGAGGCACTCGTGAGCGAGTGGGCGGTGAAGAACCCGAGACACATGACGCACAGCCCCGCCACGACGGCCGGCGTCGTCCCGCCGAGCG
This sequence comes from Bhargavaea ullalensis, assembly GCF_042432615.1. Classification (NCBI taxonomy): domain Bacteria; kingdom Bacillati; phylum Bacillota; class Bacilli; order Caryophanales; family Caryophanaceae; genus Bhargavaea; species Bhargavaea ullalensis. The sequence goes on along the minus strand of NZ_JBHLWY010000025.1, from coordinate 17,093 downwards.
TCAGGAGGATGCCCGACGACATGATGACGATGCCGGTAATCCGCACGGGCCTGAGACCGAACTTGCCGGCAAGCCATCCGGCGAGCGGCGAACCGATGACGCCGATCCCGTAGGCGAAGTACGTATACGAAATCGCCTCAAGCGACAGATTGAACGGGGCCGCTCCGAGATGGAACGGCAGAAACGTCCACACGCCGGTGAAGCTCAGCTGAAGGACGATCCCCAGGCCGAACAGGATGAGCAGGAGCGGATTCCGCAGATGAAACAGGAATGCCTGCATGTCTTCCTTCGCAGTCCCGGCAGCCGGATCGAAACGCCGGGATGACGGAAGAAGAAGCAACACGGCGACCGCAATGACAGCGCCGGCAATCCCGATGCCCAGAAAAGCGGCCTGCCAGGAATAATGTTCGGTCACCCACCCGGTGACGAAGCGGCCTGTCATGCCGCCGAGCGCGTTCGTCGAGATGTAAAGCGCAGTTGCAAAACTGGCACTGCGCCGGTCGACTTCCTCGCTGATGTAGGCAAGGGCCGCCGCCGGAACGCCCGCAAGTGCAATGCCCTGCAGAAACCGCAGCAAAATGAGCAGGCCGAACGAAGGAACGAACGGCATGATGAAAAACGGGATGACCGCCAGCACGACGGAGCTCTTGATGAACAGCGTGCGGCCGCGGCGGTCTGACAGGAAGCTGATGACGAGCAGGCCGATGATCAGGCCCAGTGTCGTCATGGAGACTGACAGGCTGGAAACGGAAACGCCGATGCCGAACTCCTCTGTGAACAGGGGCAGCAGCGGCTGGGTTGCATACATCGCCGAAAAGATGAACAATGAAGCGAATCCGAGCGCCCCGATGATTTTCCAGAAGGCCGCGTCTCTCAGTGTATAAGGCTTGTCCGAAGGCTGTTCCACCATGCAACACTTCCCGTCTCTTGATCCGTCCATTATAGCATGACTCCGGAGTGCCGTTTTGCACTGGCGCTCCGCTTGCCCGTCATCCCTCCCTGCGCAGCGTGACGGAGACGATTTCCGGAGGATTCAGCACGCGCAGCGGCACGATGCTGTTGCCGAGCCCCCGGCTGATGACAATCCGGGTGCCGCCCTGTTCATGGACACCCGACGTCAGATCCGGAAGCCAGCCCTGCCCGGGGGCGATCAGCCCGCCGATGAACGGCAGCCGCACCTGGCCGCCGTGTGCGTGGCCCGAGAACGCGAGCGGAACGCCGGCTTCCGCGTAAAGATCGAGCTGCTCCGGCCGGTGTGCCAGCAAAACTTGATACACATCTTCCGGGATGCCGGCCGCCGCTTCAACAAGAGCCTCCGCCGCATGCGCATCCTCTCCGGCTCCGCCGGCGCCCATGAGCGGATCGTCGATGCCCGTGACGGCAAACCGGCCGTCACCGCGGCCGACCATTACGGATTCATTGCGCAGGACATGCACGCCCGCGTCCGACAGCGCACCAGTGACCGCGCCGACTTCATTCGATGCCGCCTCATGGTTCCCGGTCACATAAAACACATCTGCAATGCCCGTCAGGCCGGGGATCATCGCCATGCTTTTTTTCAGGTCAAAGCGGTTGCTGTCGATAAAGTCACCGGTGATGAAGATGCAGTCGGGGCGCTCTTTCCGCACCGCTTCGACGAGATCTTCCTGCGCCTTGCCGAATTCCGAGTCATGGACGTCCGACAGCTGGACGATCCGCAGCCCGTCAAGCGCTTCCGGCAGCCGGCTGTCCGCGATTGTATGGCGGGTCACCGTCAGCCTTCCGTTGTCCCAGTAGAGAAACACAGACACGGCCAGCACGGCGGCCAATAAAACCAGCGTCTTTTTCAGCTTCATCCCACCCTTTCGCCGCTGTGCTGCGTTGTCTCCTTTGCAACAAAAACCAACCATCTCCCCTCCGGAAAAACCGGCAGAGGGATGGTTGGTTCATTCAGATCAAACCGTCTCGGTCGTCCCGCTTTCAGCAAGGATTCCCTTCTTTTTGTTCGCCGGCGAAAGCGCCCGTTCAATCCATCCCATGACCAGGTCTGCGACGACGGCCATGAGGGCGGTCGGAATGGCGCCGGCCAGGATGATCGCCCCGCCGTCGGTGACGTTCGTGCCGCGGATGATGATCGACCCGAGACCCCCGCCGCCGATGAACGCGCCGATCGTGGCCACGCCGATCGCGATGATGAGCGCCGTGCGCAGCCCCGCCATGATCACTGAGAGCGAGAGCGGGAGCTCGACCATGAACAGGCGCTGTGCACCCGTCATGCCCATTGCACGTCCGGCTTCAAGAATCGGCCGGTCCACGCTTTTGATGCCCGTGTATGTGTTCCGGATGATCGGCAGCAGCGAATACAGAAACAGTCCCATGACGACCGTATTTGCACCGAGTCCCATGACGAGCATGAGCACGGCGAGCATCGCGAGCGCCGGGATGGTCTGGATCAGGTTCGCCGCCGTCAGCACCCAGCCGCTCAGCTTGCCGTAGCGGGCGATGAGGATGCCGATCGGAATGCCGACAATCGCGGCGAACAGCACGCCGTACGCCGACATGAGGAAATGCCGGAAAAACTGCTCCATGACATAAGAGCCGTTCTGACCGTAGTACGTCCAAAGCTCCTGCAATGTTTGCATCCTGATCACTCCTCCCTGAAGTAGTTGTGTTTTTCCAGAAACTCTTTGGCCACGAGGGAAGGCTCCCGTTTGTTGACGTCCGCCTCATAGTTCAGCTGCGTCATCGTTTCGGCATCGATCTTGCCGGCGAGGCGCTTGAGCAGCGGGTCAAGTTCCGGATGCTTTTTGATGACATCCTTCCGAGTGACGGGTGATGTCTCATACGGAGGGAAGAAATGCTTGTCATCTTCCAATGTTTTCAGATTGAACGCTTTCAGCCGGCCGTCCGTACTGTACGCAAGGACGACGTCCATCTTGCCGCTGCGGACCGCCTGATAGACAAGGCCGATCGACATCGGAAGCGCTTCTCCGAACTCAAAGCCATAAGTTTCAACGAACCCCGGATAGCCGTCGCCCTGACGATTGAGCCAGTTGTTGTCGACGCCGAGCGTCAGCTCATCTGCAATTTTACCCACGTCAGATACCGTCTCCAGCCCTTTTTCCTTCGCCAGCTTATCGGTGACGGTGAACGCATAGGTGTTCTGGAAGCCGTAGGAGTCATACCAGATCTGATCGAACCGCTCATCGAACTCCTTCTTGACGAAAGCCATCGCTTCATCCGGATCTTTCATCGGCTCGGTATCAAGTATCGATGCCATATCCGTCCCGGTGTACCGCGCGGCCGTAATATCGACTTGTCCGCTGGTGAGTGCCTGGTGCTGAATGATTGAGGTTCCGAGGTTTTCAATCATCTCGACTTTCAGGTCGGTCTCATGTTCAATCAGATGACGGAGCATATGGCCGAGCACCTGTGTTTCCGTGTGAGTAAGAGTGGAGATCTTCACCGTGTTGTCCGCTCCCCCGCCAAGGCCCGGAAGAGAGCAGCCCGGCAAAAGCAGAACCGCTGCAACAATCATCATTAGAATCGGCCGGGCCAGTTTCCTGCGGCCGGATGCATGTTGAGGCTTCATCATGCGGCACCTCCCTGTCCCCGGATCCCTTTCGGTGTGGCATGGTACTCCACGCGTCCGAGCAACCAGTCAAGCAGGATGGCCAGCAAGGTAACGGGCAGTGCCCCGCCGATGACGAGATCTGTGCGGAAAAGGTTCAGCCCGTCAAAGATGAAGTCGCCGAGCCCGCCGCCGCCGATGAACGAAGCAAGCGTTGCCCAGCCGATCAGATACACTGCCGACATGCGGATGCCCGCCATGATGACCGGGACGGCAAGCGGAAGTTCCACGCTGGCGGTGCGCTGAAACGAAGTCATCCCCATGCCCCTCGCCGCCTCAAGCAGATTCCGGTCCACATTTTTTACACCGATATATGTATTCCTTAAGATCGGCAGCATCGAGTAAAGGAACAGCGCGGCAATCGCCGGCACTTTCCCGATCCCGAGCAGCGGAATGAAAAACGCCAGGATGGCCAGGCTCGGGAACGTCTGGACGATCGACACGATGCCCATGATGGCGCCCGCGGCTTTCGGTATGCGGACGAGCAGGATGCCGAGCGGCACGGCCACGAGAACGCCGAGCAGCAGTGCGGCAAATGATATGTAAAGATGCTCCCATGTCTTTTCCAGGAGCAGGACCCCGTATTCCGAGAAGAATGAACGGATTGCGTCCATCAGGATCCCTCCCCGGCTTGTGGAGCGGGAGCGGCCGCCGCTTCACCGACAGCGGCATCCCCTTCGTCTTCCTCTTCTCCCCAGATGGAATCGTACAGGACGTCCACGAGGTTCGTCCTCGTGATGATGCCGATGAGGCGCTTGCGTTGATCCACGACCGGCACGTACTTTGAGCCCCGGATCAGTATGTTGCGGGTGGCATCCCGGAGGAGCGTATCCGCACGCACTGTCCCGATGTCGCGTTCCATCAGATCCGCAACCGCCGCATCACGGTCCCGGTTCCGGTCAATCTGCTCGATCGTGATTTTTCCGCGGAGAATTCCCGCGTCATCCGTAACGAGCAGCGAGTCGACCCGGCGCCTGCGCATCGTACGGACCGCTTCGGAAATGGTGGCCCCGAGCCCGATCGACACCGGATCGGGGTTCATGATCTGGCCGACCGTCTGGAAGTGCTGCTGCGCTTCCGCAAGCCGTTCCTTTCCGATGAAATCGCGTACAAAATCATCCGCAGGATTGCGGAGGATTTCGTCCGGCGAGCCGACCTGGACAATCTGGCCGGCCCTCATGATGACAATCCGGTCCGCGAGCTTGATCGCCTCGTCCATGTCGTGCGTGACGAAGATGATCGTCTTGCCGAGTGACTGCTGGAGGTTTTTGAACTCCGCCTGGAGCGAATCCCGTGTGATCGGGTCAAGCGCGCCGAACGGCTCGTCCATGAGGATCAGCGGCGGATTGGAGGCCAGTGCGCGGAGCACGCCGATCCGCTGCTGCTGTCCGCCGCTCAGTTCGTGAGGGAACCGGTCGAGAAATTCTTTCGGCATATTGACCAGATCAAGCAGTTCTTCCGCCCGCTTGTTGCGGTCTTCCGCCGATACGCCCTTCAGCTTCGGGACGAGCGCAATGTTGTCACGGATGGTCATATGCGGAAACAGACCAATCTGCTGGATCACATAGCCGATCGAACGCCTGAGTTCCACCACATTTTGGTCGAGGATATTTTTCCCGTTGAGTAAAATCTTGCCTTCGGAGGGCTTGACGAGCCGGTTGATCATTTTCATCGTCGTCGTCTTGCCGCATCCGCTCGGCCCGATAAAGCAGATGAATTCCCCTTCGCCGATTTCCAGATTCAAATGATCGACGGCCCGCTTGCCGCCCGGATACACTTTTGATACGTTGTCGAATACAAGCATGTCATTCCCCGCCTTCTTTCTCTCTTGTCCATCGTGTAATGGAAAAGGGTTCACTCAAAGCGAACCCTCACTTACTATCATAACATACTTTTTTCTCAGTATTTTCCGCGTCCATTCCTGGATCCTGTGCCGTTGAATCCAAGGATTGGAATCCGGTCTTCATCGATTTTAATTTGTTCGAACGGAATCTCCATGATGAATTCATGCAACCCATACGGTTTTAACGGAAGCTTATCTTGGACAAACGGATCATTTGTGACAAGGACTGCCTTCCCGTCGTCCGTGATTCCTTCCAAAAGGAACCGGTGGCTGCCGTAGACCGTATAAGGAATGATTTCATACGCATCATCCAATTCTTTCAGGGAAACTTCCCGGATGAACCGACCGTGCTTTCCGCTCTGCGGCTTAAACCCGTCCTTTTGCGCATCGGAATCTTCAGTCGCCAGATAATAAACCCGCTGATACGATGCGAGTTCATATTCCCTTCCTCCCCACTTGGCAAACCTTCCTTTTTTCAATTTCATCTCCTCCCCACCTTTCTATTTTAGTTTCATTATAAACGTATCAGAAAATTCTTTCTACATATTCTTACAACGTTTTTCATCATTTTAATGGGTATTTAGACTCACCCCGGACAAAAAAACAGCCGGGGAAGCAGCGCCTCCCCGACCGGTCTGCAAAGCTTAAGGGCAGTGGTTACTTGTCGTTCCACTTGTCCTTGAATTCGCCGACTTCTTTTTGAACTTCACCCTTGGCTTTGTCGAATTTGCCCTCTGCCTGTTTGGAAGTATCGCCGGTTGCATTGCCCCATTGATCCTTCGCTTCGCCCTTCACCTTATTGACGGCGCTTTTCATTTTATCGGAAAATCCATTGTCTTTGTCGTTCATGTTATTTCCTCCATTCCGGTTTATAGATTTTGAATCAAAGGCGGTCGCGGTTGTCGAGGTCACGGTTGCGAAGCTCGAGGTCTTCGGTGTCATCAAGATCCGCTGCCGCATCATCCGCGAGCCCGGCTTCTCCGCCTGCACGGCCGAGCCGGCTGTCGTAGCCTCCCGTCCGGTTCATGTTGACGTCTTCCGTCCCGCTGATGTCCACTTCCTCGCGGCGCACTTTCTCGCTGACGGTTTCCGTATCCTGGACTTCGTCTTTCTTCACGACGATCTCTTCGCTGACAACCGGACGCTTCGTCACTTCCACCCGCTCCTCGGTGACCGGGATGTGGATGCTCTCTCCGTCGTCAAATACTTCTCCGTCCGCCATTTCATCATTGACCGGACGGCGCTCGATCGTGACTTCTTCACGCGAAACAGGCACTTCCACCGTCTGCTCATCCGTGACGACGTGTTTGTCGATGTCGACTTCGCCTGCCTGGACGCGTTCCTTGTCGACGTTCAGTTTTTCTTCGTGGAGTCGGAGCCGCTGCTCGTCGGTCAGGTTATCCATGTCGAGATTGTCCGTACGATCGGTTCCGGTCATATAATTGTTGTCACGGAACTTGGCCGCATCGCTTTCCGTATAGGCGCCGCTGCCGACCGTTTCCCCGCGGCCTTCGCCGAGCGGAGGGGCATCGACTGTCATGCCGTCCTGATTGACCGAGGCAGAGTCATAGTGGTTGACGTTCGTGCCGGTCACGCCCGTTGTGCCGACTGCCGTGTCATCTGTGAAGCTTTGGCCGTAGTCCCGGTCCGCAAACAGCAGGATGCCGCCATTTTTCGCATCATTGTAGTATCGGGCTGCTTCCGCATCGGTGAAGCCCATATCCGTGAATGCTTTGTTGACCGGCTCTTCCCCGCCGAGGAAGTCCATGAATTTGTCGAGCCAGCTATGATGCTCGTTCACTCCTTGAAGTTCCACATCCGTGCGGCCTCTCAGCATGGATACTTTATCCGCATTGTTCGTCACAACATACAGGTCGTTCTCATTGTAGCCTTGTGCCTTCAGTTCCTCGATCCGGTTGAGTACTTCCGTCTCCGAGTTGAATGTGCCGATATACTTTTTGTTGTCCATGTCTATCCCTCCAATTTTTATTTTCACAAGTGCGATGCAACTACTGTTTTATGTACCCGGATTGCAGTCAACGAAACTATTACAAATGTTACAGCGGCGGCATCCGGAGCTGGGTGGGCACGTGTTTGAAGAAGATCGAACACGGCAATATTAAAGGTATGAACCTGGCGGAGAGCACCTGCTTCACCGGCGCTTTCCGGACCAAACCATGAAGAGAGGTGCCATAAAATGGCTGATCAAGAAAAGAAAAAAGTAGAGGAACAATGGGGAATGGACAACGAACTTGACATGAACCCCGATAAAAAAGATGACCCGGAAAACATGAAGGGGCAAAAAGGCGAAAGCATCTACGATATGCACGAAGACATGCAGACGGTGGATGCCATCCCGATCGAAGACAGGAAACAAGAAGAACTGGAGGAACAACGTCCCCGGATGACGAAGCACGATTCCTCGTCCATGCAGAAGTATCCCGGCGCCGAACTTGAGAACAATGAAGAAGAGATGGACGGCGAGGAAGGCAAGAGATAAAACCAAACGCAAAAGCAGCCGGACCTTTGGCAGGACCGGCTGTTTTTTTGATGTTTTCCCTCCCATGGCGGCGCCATTCGTATCCTGTCCGGCGTAAATTGTCGGACGGCGTCGTTATTTCCCGGGAAATGTCGCCCTTCAAACTTTCGCTCTGGATGCATTCCGACGGGCGGCAACAGAACCGAAGACGACCAATAGGAAAATCAGCACGGCCGAGACGGCAACTGCCCCCGTCAGGCCGCCGGTTTCCGGACCGCCGTCCAGGAAGGCCATCCCGTATTCCGGCAGCTTCCATGGCGACCATGTCCAGTGGCTTCCGAACATGCCCTGCACGATTTGGCCGATGAACAGGATGCCGAGCGCCGCCCCCGCCGCTCCGCCGGTCGGCAGTGCCGCGCTGGCGGCGACGGTCAGTGTGATCACGAGCAGGATCCAGATGCTGTAGACGGCCAGGAACCGCATGATCGACCCCGCGTCCGGATACCGGTCGTACAGCTGGATGACATACGTCATGGCCATGCCGTATCCGAGCCACACCGAAAGGGTTCCGAGCAATGAAGCCGAAAGCCACTTTGAAGTGAAATAAGCGGCGTAGGAAATCGGCCGGACATAAAGGAGCGTGCCGGCTCCGCTTTTCCTCTCGCCCGACAAGGCTGCCATGAAGGCAAGGACGAGCACGAGCGTTCCGATCATCTGGTATTGGCCCGTCAGCGACATGAGAATATCCCCGCCGGTCATATCCGGCAGATTAAACTCGGCCCCGTCCGGGAGATTGCCGACGCTTTCCAGTATTTGAGGCATAAAATGGTAGGTCAGCGGTTCGAGCGCGCCGAAAAAGATAAACACGAGCGGCACCCAGATCAGTTTGAATCCGCGGACCTGTTCCATCCATTCTCTTTTGAGGAAAATCCAAAACTGTCTCATGGACGGCCCACCACCTTCATGAAGATTTCCTCGAGCCGGACGGTGTCCCTTCCGACTGTCCGGACTCCATCGGCATGTCCTGCCGCAAATCCGAGAACACTTTCCAGCGATGCGGCGGAGGCTCCGACTCTGACGACTGTCCCTTCAATTGCGGCAGGCCACGGACAGGATGCCGCAAACCGCTGGGCCGATCCGCGATCCGTGAACTCAAGCCGGTATCCGTCACCGCCATACTTTTCCCGGATGTCTTCGAGCGCCCCCTGCTCAACCAGTTTTCCTTCCCGCAAAAACAGAAGCTGGTCGGTCATCTCCTCCGCATCGTTTAAAATATGGGTCGAATAAAGAATCGTCGACCGCTCCCCGAGCTCCTTCAGCATATCCATCACTTCACGCCGGCCCGCCGGATCCAGCGCGGACACCGGTTCATCCAGCAGCAGGAGCGAAGGCCGGTGGATGATCGCCTGGGCAAGCCCGAGCCGCTGCTTCATGCCGCCGGAAAACCCTCCGACCCGCTTGCCCGCCGAACCGGACAACCCCACGAATCCAAGCGCCTTCTCGCATTCCAAGCGCAGTCCGCGTGCCGGCAGCCCGCTAAGCCCGGCGGCCATCTCCAGGTATTCAAGCGCATTCATCCACGGGAAAAAGCTCGGATACTGCGGCAGGAATCCGATGTTCGCCCTCGGGTCTCCTTCCGCCTTTCCAAAAGAGACGGTGCCTGCAGTCTGCCGAAGAAGCCCTGCCAGCATCGACATCGTTGTCGTTTTTCCGGAACCGTTCGGACCGATCAGGGCGGTCGCGGTTTGACCCGCCAATGTAAATGACAGATTTTCCACGGCCGCTTTCCCGTTAAACCGTTTTGTCAGATTGAGAACCTCAAGCACAGCCGTCATTCATGCCGCCTCCCGATCGTGAAGTAGAGGATCGGACCGAGCGTGTTGATGAAAAGGACGATGAGCACCCACATGTAGACGGGGCCGTTTGCCGTCCGCTTTCTGTACAGGTCGGCAAACGCGATGACCTTCAGGATGAGTTCGATGACGAAAAGCGGCCAGATCAGGCCCCACGGCACTTCCGCCAGCATTTCTTTAATGGGCATGGTTCTCCCTCCGTTCAGCTTGATTGCTTCTTCTACGGGTTCCGCATGCCATTGGTTCCCGTTTTAAAAAAATCCTTCTGCCGGCACAGCCGGTCAGGATTGTTCCGCCGGTGCGGCGTGCTATACTGTTTGAATGGAACGGAGGTACCTGTTATGAAAAGATGGATTTATCCGGTCATGGTCGTCATCGCTTCGGCCTGCTACGGAATCCTTTCAACCAATATCAAGCTTGCGATGAAGGCCGGCTTCACCGCTTCGGAGGCGGTCACCGCCCAGTACATGACCGGTTTTCTCCTTGCCGTCCTGCTGCTTGCGGCAACCTGGGGAAAGCATCATTCATTCAAAGGATGGGCCGCCCTCATCCCTGCAGGGGTTTTCACCGGGATGACCGGCATCGTCTATGGACGCTCGCTTATTTATCTTCCCGCTTCCCTCGCCGTCGTCCTGCTGTTCCAGTTCACTTGGATCGGTATGCTCATCGACTGCATCGCTGCCAGGCGCCTGCCGAAGAAAGTGGAGTTGTTTTCTCTGGCCCTGCTGTTCATCGGCACGATACTCGCTGCGGGCGTGATCGGCACCGACATTTCCGGCATCCCGTGGCAGGGCTGGGCATGGGGGCTTGCCGCCGCGCTCTCGTTTTCCCTATTCGTCTTCTCCAACCGGAAAGCCGTACCCGGAATGGATACCGTGACGCGGCTCGCCATCACATCGCTGTTCGCCGTCCTTGTCGTCTCCCTGTTTCAGTCTCCAGAGATTTTATGGAACGGTAAAATCCAGGAAGGGTTGTGGACATACGGGCTCCTGCTCGGGACGCTTGGGATCATCGTGCCGGTTTCCCTATTTTCCATCGCGATCCCGCAGGTCGGCTCGGCCCTTGCCTCAATCCTAAGCGCGACGGAGCTTCCGGTTGCCGTCACCGCCTCCGTCTTGCTCCTGAACGAACCCTTCCGCTTCTCACAGCTGGCAGGTATTTTCGTCATCCTTGGGGGGATGATGCTGCCGACCTGGGCGGATCAACGGAGGAACCGCCGGGCCCTCTGAGGCGTCACCAATTTGTCGGGATCTTCGACGGTCTGTCACACTTTGCTCATCCGTATCATGGTTTAATGTGAATAGTTGAGACTTTTTGATGAGGAGTGTGGAAGTTGATGAAAAAGTGGTCTTTCGCGTTGCTCTCGCTCGTTCTGGCCGGCGGTCTCGCCGCATGCGGAGCAGACGATGATGCGGACAGCGCAGGAAATGATGAACACAGCGGCCACGGCGAACAGTCGGCGGACGAGGGGGTACATCCGCTCGAAGTGGAGCTCGAACTTCCTGAAACAGCCGCTGCCGGCGAAGAAGTGACCATCCGTGCCAAAGTGACGATGAATGACAAAGTCATCGACGACGCAGACGAAGTGGAGTTTGAAATCGAAGATGAATCCGGGGAAAGCGAAATGATCGAAGCGGCCTTTGACGGAACCGATTCCTACTCGATCGACCATGCGTTTGAGCCGGGCACTTACAAAGTGACCTCCCATGTCACCGCTCATCAGCAGCACACGATGCCGAAAAAAGAAATCACGGTTGAATAACGAGACGAAAATGCCCGGCCATTTGCGGCCGGGCATTTTCTTTATCTTGGAGTGTGTGTTTTCAGATTCCGCTTTTCTTCCCGAGCAGAAGAATGATCGCCGGGATGAGGAGCGGACGGACGATGAACGTGTCGATCAGGATGCCGAGCGCCATCATCATGCCGAACAGCTTGAGTTCGTTGACCGGCATCGTGGCCAGGACGAGGAAAGTGGCGGCCAGGATGATGCCGGCGGAGCTGATGACGCCGCCTGTGCGCTCGATTCCTAGACGGACCGCCTCATGCAGGTCATGGCTCCGCTTTTCTTCCCGGATGCGGGCAATCAGCATGATCGAATAGTCGACGCCGAGTGCCACGAGGAAGACGAACGAATAAAGCGGGATCCGGTAACTGAGCGCTTTCTGCCCGAGGAACACATCAAACAGGAATATGGACAGTCCCAGTGTCGCCGCGTAGGACAGGATGAGCGTCCCGATCAGGTAAAGAGGGGCGACGACGGACTTTGTCTGGAAGCCGAGCATGACCGCGATCAGCAGGGCGACCGAGACCATGACAAGGATCGTATCCCGGTCGTTGATTTCTTTCAGGTCGGCGTTCAGTGCACTTTCGCCGGAAAGGTGGAATTCTGTTGCCTGGATGCCGGCCTCCCCGGCGAGCTCGCTTCCGTGTGCACGGAGGTTGTCGGCGGCGTCCAGTGCAGCTTTATCGTACGGATTGCCTTTGAATGTGACCGTCATGCGGGCGGCTGTCCCGTCTTCGGACACCGGGTGACCCTGGAAGCCCGTACGCTCGATCCCGGGTTCCTCGGCGATCCGTTCAGAAAGCCGGACTGCCGCTTCCGGATCGATGTCTTCATCCGACACGACAAGCACGGTGCCGGGTGCAAGCTCCCCCTCCCCGAATCCTGCCGCAAGCTGCTCATATCCTTGCCGCGAGGACAGGTCTTCCGGGAAAGATTTCACGAGATCGAACGATTCCCGGTAATTGAAGATGTTCAGGGAAGACAGGACCAGCAGTGCCAGCACGGCAACCAAGAACACGGCCGGCCGTTTTGTCACAGCACCGGCGATGCGGGACCAGATTGTCCGCTTGCCTCTTTTTGTTTTTTCATCTCCGTAGTTCGGGATCGACGGCCAGAAAGCTTTTCTTCCGGCTAGCGCAAACAGTGACGGCAACAGCGTCAGCCCTGCTGCCAGCATGGCAACGGCGGCGATCGCAAAGACAGGTGCAAAGTTGCGGTACGGCTCATACAGCGAGGCAAACAAAGTGAGCATTGCCAGGAAGATCGTGCTCCCGCTGAAGAAGATCGGCTCTTTCACATGAAGCATGGCTTCCTTCATCGCATCGGCCGGGTGTTCATGCTCTTTCAGTTCCTCGCGGAAACGGGAGAAGATGAGGAGCGAATAATCGGTGATGACCGCGAACAGCAGGATCATCATGATCGACAGCGCCTGGCTCTCCGTGACGAACAGTCCGGTTTTCGCCCCGATCCCGATCAGCCGGTCAACGACGGCATACACGATACCTGCGCCGACGAGCGGGATGAACGCGAGCAACGGCGAACGGTAGATGATGAGCAGCAAGACGAGGATCAGTCCGACTGTGGACAGGAGCAGAACCACGTCCGCACGTGAGAACAGCTCGGTGGCGTCCGCTGCAATGCCGGCGGGTCCGGTCCAGTTGATCTCCAGTCCATCGGGCGCTCCTGACCTGACCTTCTCTTTCAGGTGATCCATGAGGACCATCATTTCGTGGCCCTCCATTTTTTCTGGGAGCGTGACCGGGACGAAGAACGTCGTGCCGTCCTCCGACAGGAAGGCCTCTTTCTGCCCGATCAGCGCTTCTGCAGGCAACACTTTCAGCTCTTTGAATTTCGGGTCATCGGCAATGGCGCCGACGGCTTCGGCAAAGCCGGATATTTCTGCATCCGTCAGTCCTTCTTCGTCACGGATGACACCCATGGCCGGCAGGCCGCCGCCTTCGGGAAAGTACTCTTTCACTTTTTCGGCTGCGACGATGGATGGTTCATCCGCAGGCAGGCCCGAGTTTTCGTTTGGCTTGACGAACTCCTTGGATCCGGGAGCGGCAAAAGACAGAATGGCCGCTGCAACAATCCAGATCAGCAGTGTAATGACATAACGGCGCTTGCCCCTCACTCCCGGGACGCCTTCTTCTCCGTCATGAACGTGACTGCAACGAACAAGGCAAAACTGAGGAGCAGGATGGTGCCCCCGACAATGTAGAAGATGAGCGAGAATGTTTCATTCACGTTAAATGGCTTCAGGAACTGGAGCCACATGCCGGCCGTGAGACCGATCGCTCCGATGATTCCCGTCCAGCCCTGGATCAACACGAGTTTCGGCGTTCGGACTGTATACAACTTGTAAAACACACCCCAGGCGAACATCGACAGCCAGCCGACGAGCAGAATGTGGGCATGGACAGGACGGAATGCATAGGACCCCGACCCGGCCATATGGGAACCAAGGATGGTGCCGAGCAGACCGAAAAGCGCCGCAACGCGCATCAGGCGCAAACTCCATTTTTCTTGCATGAGAAATCCCTCCGTTTGATTGTTTAACCTCATTGTAAAGAGCGAAGGTGAACGGAGGATGAACTCTGCGTGACAACTTTGCCACATGCACCGCAAGGAACAAAAAGACCGGCGCAAGATGCACCGGCCCTTCAGTTCATGAACATGGAAGCGTGAGAGTGAAACGGGCGCCGCCGTTCGGTCCCTCTTCCGCCCGCACCGTACCGCCGTGGAGGGTGACCACTTCTTTGACGATCGACAGACCAAGGCCCGTCCCGCCTTCTCTTGAACGGGCCTCGTCCGCCCGGAAAAAACGGTCAAAGACCCGCTCGCGGTCGTCCGGCGCAATGCCCGGTCCGTTGTCCTCAACGATAAGGATGACCGATTCCGGCGCGGCCTCTAGCCGCACCGCCACTTCTCCGCCGTCCGGTGTATACTTGACCGCATTCGACAGCAGATTTTCCCAGACCTTTTCAAGAAGTTCGCGGTCTCCCGGACAGCTGGCATCATCGAGCTCCATCGATATGGAAATGCCCTTGGACTCAAATGCCCAGCGGTATTTCCGGATCACTTCCCGCAGCTGTACGCTGAGGTTCATGGGTTCAAACTCGGGGAGGTCCGTGATCTGGTCCAGCGAGGTGAGCAACAGCAATTGCCTCGCCAGATCTGAAAGCCGGAGAGCTTCATCACGGATGATGGCCGAGTACTCCTTTCTTTGCCCGTCCGGCAGCTCCGCCTTGCCGAGCAGCTCCGCATATCCCTTGATGTTGAGCAGAGGAGACTGAAGATCATGTGACACATCACTGATGAACGCCTTCCGGGCCCGGTCGTTCTCCTCCAGCTTGCGCACCATCCGCCTGAAGCTGTCCGAGAGCTGGCCGATCTCATCATTGCGCCTGATGTCCGGAAGCGCAGTGAACCGCTCCTGGGCCACCTGGTGGGTCGCTTCGGTCAATTCCGTCAGCGGCCGGATCAATTTCTTGGCTGTATAAAGCACCGCCATGAATCCGATTGCCGCGATGGAGACGAACATGATGGCCGACAACCAATGGAGCTCATTGAACAAAAGCCCGATATCCGGCCGGAGGAACAGCGCATACCGGTTTCCGCCAAAGGTGAACGGGACTCCGACCGTGTTCGCCACGTCATTAGCAAAATAACCCGACCAGAATGTCTCTGCCGGCAGGTCCCGCATGCCGTGGTATGTATGGCCGTCCAACACGGAAGCGACCGTCCCTCCCGGCAGGGAATTTTCCTTGAACGGTCCGCCGTAAAAGGAACCGCCGCCTTCCCTGTCCGAAACATAAAGAATGTAGCCAGCCTCCGCCTGGGTGCGGAGATACCGCTCGAGATCGATCCCGTCCGACGATTCAATGAAAGAAACCATCGATTCGGCAATCTTGACGTGCTTCTCATCATTCTCCACTTTCATGTCCCGGTGATAAACCGTGTTCACGACCAGGTAGGAAAGCAAAATACCGGCGGCGAGCACCAGGATGGAGGACAGAACAAATTTTCCGTACAGCGACTTCAACGGACTTCCTCCAGCTTGTATCCGACACCGCGCACCGTCACGATCTCCACTTGGTCCGTCAGCGTTTCCAGGCGGTCCCGGATCCGCTTGATATGCACGGACAGGGTCCGGTCATCTCCCTCATAATCCAGCCCCCACACCCGTTCCAGGAGGAATTCACGCTCAAACACGACATTCGGCCGGGAAGCGAGTATGGCAAGCAGCTCAAACTCCTTGAGCGGCAAAAGCAGAGTCCGGTTAGCGCAGTGGACTTCGTAGCTTCCCCGGTCGATCTGCAGCGGGCCGACCGTCACGACGGAACCCGCCTCTTTCCCGTAGCGACGGAGAATCGCCTCCACTCTGAAGAGAAGTTCCTTCGGCTCAAACGGCTTGACGACATAATCATCGGATCCCGCCCGGAAACCGCGTTCTTTGTCTTCAAGCGAACCCCTTGCAGTCAGAAGAAGAACCGGCAAGTCCCGGAATGACTTTAATTCTTCGGTCAATGCAAATCCATCCATCCCCGGCATCATGACATCGACGATGGCCAGGTCCGGAGCTTCCTCATCCATCATGGCAAGCGCCTCCATCGCATCCGCCGCCTGCAACACTTGATAACCGGCTTCCTCAAGCTGGATTCTCACCAGGTCCCGGATTCCTTTATCATCATCCACAACCAGCACCCTCAATGACGTCCACCTCTTTTCATTGATTCTATTGTGCATGAAAAGCCGGCTCCCTGACAATTGAAACCATGCGTACGGCTCAAGGGTCGACTCGGGGCCGGTTCCGTACGGTTCGACCTGGAGAGTGGGTGTTTCCCTCTTGGAAAGCGGAACCCGTACGACTCAGAGCCGGATCCGTACGGTTCAAGGGGAGATCCGTACGACTCGGGGCCGAATCCGTACGACTCGATCTGGAGAGTGGGTGTTTCCCTCTTAGAAAGCGGAACCCGTACGACTCAGAGCCGGATGCGTCCGGTTCAAGGGAAGATCCGTACGACTCGTGGACGGAACCGTACAACTCGCCTTGGAAAGCGGAACCCGTACGACTCATAGCCGGATCCGTACGGTTCAAGGCCGGATCCGTACGACTCGCCCGGGGAGCTGCCTGTTTCGCTATTGGAAAGTGGAACCCGTACGACTCGAGGGCGGATCCGTACGGTTCAAGGGTCGATCCGTACGACTCAAGCCTCGATCCGTACGACTCATCCGGATTCCCCTTTTTTACAGCACAAAAAAACCGTCTCCATAGGGAGACGGCTTTGTGCCCAGCGGCGTCCTACTCTTGCAGGGGGAAGCCCCCAACTACCATCGGCGCTGAAGAGCTTAACTTCCGTGTTCGGGATGGGAACGGGTGTGACCTCTTCGCCATTGTCACTGGACTATTGAGCTTGTTCGCTCAAAACCGGATAAAACAGACATTGAACCAAATTTCTGCCGAACCTTGTTTATGCATGAGGTTAAGTCCTCGATCGATTAGTATCCGTCAGCTGCACGTG
>NZ_JBHLWY010000024.1:0-22084 GCF_042432615.1 Bhargavaea ullalensis | reverse complement strand
GTCCGACTCGTCCCTGGAACAAATAACCTGTCCGACTCAAGCCCGGATGCGTCCGGTTCAAGGGGTGATCCGTCCGGCTCAGCGCCTGATGTGTCCGACTCGTCCCCGGAATAAATAACCTGTCCGACTCAAGCCCGGATGCGTCCGGTTCAAGGGGTGATCCGTCCGGCTCAGTGCCTGATGTGTCCCACTCGTCCCCGGAATAAATAACCTGTCCGACTCAAGCCCGGATGCGTCCGGTTCAAGGAGTGATCCGTCCGGTTCAGCGCCTGATGCGTCCGACTCGTCCCTGGAACAAATAACCTGTCCGACTCAAGCCCGGATGCGTCCGGTTCAAGGGGTGATCCGTCCGGCTCAGCGCCTGATGCGTCCGACTCGTCCCTGGAACAAATAACCTGTCCGACTCAAGCCCGGATGCGCCCGGTTCAAGGGGTGATCCGTCCGGCTCAGTGCCTGATGTGTCCGACTCGTCCGAAGAAGAACCGCACAAAAAAATCGGCACCCGGAAAGGGTGCCGATGGGATGATTATTTCTTCGACTCTTTCGCCGGACCGTAGAATTGGTCGAGGGCGTCTTTGAGGTCGTCGTCCTTGATCTTCACGTCCGCGTCGATGAGGAGCTGGGAAATTTTGTCCATGAGCTCGTCAGGATTGGCTTTCTTCATCATCAGCTCTTCCTTGATCTGGTCGCGGTCCTTACCTTCCGCCGGATTTTCTTCGGCGTCGCGCTTTTCGAGGACTTGAATGATGTGGTAGCCGAAATCAGACTTGACCGGGTCACTGATCTTTTTCGGTTCGAGCGAATAAGCGGCATCGGTGAATTCCTTGACCATCTTGTCCGGACCGAACCAGCCGAGGTCTCCGCCGGATTGCTGGGCGGCTTCTTCAGTGGAGTACTCTTTCGCCACTTCCGCGAAATCTGCGCCGTCTTCGAGTTTCTTCTTCACTTCTTGAGCGGTCTTTTCGTCATCCACGAGCACGTGCTGAGCATGGATTTCCGTTTTGGCGCGGTCGGTATACGTATCGATTTCTTCATCGGATACTTTGACGCCGTCCGTGAGGGCCGCTTGCTGAAGCTTGTTCAAGTACATCATGTCTTTGTAGCTGTCTTCGTTATATCCGTTCTGCGCAAGGAAAGCATTGAAGCTGTCGCCCATTTCTTCCTTGGACTTCTTGAATTCTTTATCGATTTCTTTCTTGTCGACATCATACTTATCTTCAAGGACTTTTTGAATGACCATCAGGCTGAGTGCCTGTTCGCCCACGGAGCTCTTCATTTCGTTATAAAACTCATGCTGCGTAATGTCCCCGGCCTTCGATGTGACGATCGTTTCTTCGCCGGCGTTGTTGCTGCAGGCGGAAAGCGCGAGGACGGAAGCTGCGATCGTGGCAGCCCAGATTGATTTCTTCATTCTCTTCTCCCCTAACTGTGGTGTACAACAGGATTTAATATACCATATAAACGTTAATTCTACAAAAAGGTTCCCCCCTGCGCCCACGACCCCCGGCCTCCCCGTGCATACGATATCGGGAGAGAGGAGGTGATCACATGAGCGGAGGGTACAACTACGGCGGCGGCTTCGCCCTGATCGTCGTCCTTTTCATCCTGCTGATCATCGTCGGTGCAGCCTACGTATACTGATCAGAACCAATGATGAGCCGTCACTGATGCCAGCCGGCGGCAGCCAGTCCGGCCATCAAAAACGTCCATCCGCCCGGAAAGGGGCGGATGGACGTTTGTTTTTTCGTATCGGGAACTTGAAGAACGGCAGTGCGTCCTTCATTGAACCAAGTCATCCTTACGTTACGGCAGTCAGGATCTCCACGAAGAACGAGACGATGAGGATCGTGATCAGAATATTAACGGTCCGGTAGATCTTCGGCTGCTTTTCCTCCGGAATCTCCCTGGACTCGCAAAGAGCGTAGGTCATCTTATTGATCTGGAACAAGTAAAAGATCGAAAACAGGATTGTGACAAGAATGATCATCCCGGTTTCCCCCCTTCTGACTATTGTCTAAGCATAACAGAAGGGCGTTCAAATGAAAACCTCAATCTGCGAACGGGACGAGAATTTCATAGCCGCCGTCCGTCTCCTCGATAAAGCATGCTTTCGGGGAGCGCGAGAGGTTCTTCACGTAGATCAAGTCGATCAGGCACATCCCGCAGTGATAGGCGAGCAGGATGGCGAAATAATGGGTGAACGCAGGAAACAGGGCGCCGCACACGATGAACAGCGGGTTCAACGTCAGAAACGGCATAATCAGAGAGACGGCGAACCGGTGTTTTGGAATCGGCTCCCGGACGCGCAGCTGGATGACCGGGAAAATCGGCCAGTCCCTGTTCATCGACAGGGTGATGCGTGCGCGGTATCGCCAGAGAACCGCGTAATGGATGGCTTTATGCACAGGATACAACAGAACGACCATCAACAGGAACAAAGGAAACAGAGAGTCGGTCATGTCGCCGTCGTTGACGAGGTTGAAGCTGATGTATGAAATGATGAATACCGCCACCATGAGAATCGACGAGAAGAGAAAGAGCCGGCTCAGTCCGTAGTGCTTTTTCACATTGATGGTTTTCCAGCAGTGCATCCGTTGCATCTCCTTTGCAGGGGCCGCTGAGGCCGTTTAGGACGATACATACAGTACTGCGATTTTGGAAAAAAATCAACCATAAAACGCAAAAAAATTATAAGACTTCTTCAGTCTCGCCGTCTTCGGTTGCCGGAGGGCGTTTTGGAGTAAGTTTCCCGTCTGTTTCCTCGAACATCCCCTCCATGTTTTTGAATCCTTTTTCAAAAATTTCCATAAAATCTTCACCGTAAATATTGCGGATCACCGCCATCAGTTCGATGAATTCAGGGAAACGGCCGTATAACTTTTTGAGTGGAAGCGATCCTTCCAAAAAGGTATGCCGGGAATCATAATAATGCTCATTGATCTGAAGGAGCAGCGCTTCACCTTCGGGCGTCACTTCCACGTATGTACTGCGTTTATCGTCCTCCCGCTTGGAGAAGGACAGGTAGCCGCGCTCTTCCAGTTTCTTTGAAAAGTTGAAAGCGGTCGATACGTGCATCACGCCGAATTTCGCCACTTCGGAAATCGTCGCTCCTTCCAGATGGCAGGCGATCCAAAGGATATGGTGTTCATTGATGTTGAGGCCGAACGGCTTGATCCATTGCTGCCAGTCTTTCTCCACGGACTTCCAGAGGGCTTTCGACAGCTGGGCGATCCGCTGGCTGTAGATCATGGCTTCTTTCGGGGTGTAAGGTTGTTCTGCCAATTCCTCACCTTCTTTCTCAATGTTCGGATAGTTTATAGTTATTATATCAATAAAGCTTGAAAGAAAGAAGGTCAGTTTTCATATTTCCGTCAACATTTTTCTAAAACAGAATTTGTTCGTTTAAAAGGATGACAAAGATGCCTGAAACAGAATAAAACCGTCCCCGTGTAATTTTGGGGGACGGTTTTTTTATTTTTTCTTGGTGGTCTCTGCAACCGCAGATTCCAGCTCCGCGATGGACGTCTGGATTTGCTCGATCCGCTTCTGGATGCGGTCCCGGTTCGTTTCGGTTCCGCGGTTCCATTCATCGATTGAATCCATCAGTTCGTCTTTCATCTCCGGCAGGCGGGCTTTCGCTTCGTCCGCGAGATGCTTGACGGAATCCTTCAGTTCTTTCGCTTTTTCTTTGACGTCATCCATTTTGTGCTTCATGTCGTCGGACGTGCTTTTCACCGACAGGCGGAGATCCTTGCCCGATTGGGGCGCGGAGAATAAAACAGCCGCTGCGCTGCCGACCGCGCCGACTGCGAGTCCGAGAAAGAATGATGATGCTTTCATGAGGGCACTCTCCCTTCTTTGCTACTATTAAGTATTCCTTACCCTGTTCTTATTAAAACATGGCCAAATCCGGACAGGCAACGGAAACATACAAAAACCCCGGCCAAGGGCGGCCGGGGGAAGAATGGTTGGTTTTAGTGTGATGGCGCGACTTCGAAAGAAGAGCGCTTCGCAAGCTGCTGGACAATCGGATAGATGATGAAGAAGGCGACGCCGTTCATCACGATGGCCGGCAGCACGACCGTTACGAACAGGACGCTGAACGGGAAGTCCGCACCGAGCGCGAAGATCGCGACCGACAGGAAGACCGTCCCGGAAAGCAAAGTGCCGAGTGCGGCCAGGACTGTTGCTGCAGGAAGTCTGCCGGCGAGCTTGCCGAGTGCCAGGACTGCTGCGAAAAACACGAAGCCGGTGACCGTCTTGTCGACGAGGTTCGGGATGAATCCGCCCGGGAACGTCGTGAACAGGCCGGACAGCACGCCCGTCGCGAGCGATAAGACGAACACGCTCTTTACATCGCGGAACAGCAGGATCCCGATGAACATCATCGTCAGCATGAAGTCGGGCTTCATGCCCCCGCTGAATCCGGGGATCACCATGTACAGGGCCGTGCCGATGCCGATCAACAGCGCCATCAATACGAGATTTTTTGTTTTCATTGCTCATCTCTCCTCAACTGATCTCATTTTTTTGCCGCCCCCTGCATGCCCTCTTGGCCACAGGCGGGTTGCGTAGTCCGATTCTACCGCTTTTTTCAGATAGTTTCAAGCGTTACTTCTCAAGACGTGCCGCGATGTCTCCGGCGATTTCCTGCAGGCGCTCCTGGGGATACTCTTGTTCCTTCGTTTCCCACTTGAGCCCGAAGCCGTCCGTCTGGCGGTCATAGCGGGGGATGAAGTGAAGGTGGAAGTGGTAGACGCTCTGGCTTGCCGCCGACCCTGTGTTGTTCAGAAGGTTCATGCCGGCCGGTTCAAACTCCGCCTTGAGTGCGTTTGCGATTTTCGGCGCGACCGCGAACAGGTTCGCCGCCTCTTCCTCGCTGAACTCATAAATATTCTCGCGGTGAACCTTCGGGATGAGAAGGACATGCCCCTTCGTCGTCGGCATGATGTCCATGAATGCCAGGACGTTCTCGTCTTCATACACCTTCGCGGACGGGATCGTGCCGTCGGCAATCTTGCAGAAAATACATTCAGTCATCGGTCAACAGCTCCTTTTTTCATATCCTTCATTCAGTCTATCATATATTCAGAAAACGGAGGACAGGCAGTGCGGGCAAAATGGGGTCCGATTTGTTAAAATGGAGGGAAGAATGGGGTGTGAACATGAACGTATTGGAAGTGGATCATATCACCGGCGGCTATACGCGCAAGCCGGTTCTTCACGATCTGTCTCTTTCGGTCGCGCCGGGCGAGCTTGTCGGCCTGATTGGCCTGAACGGGGCAGGGAAGAGTACGACGATCAAGCACATCATCGGCCTCATGGAGCCGATCGAGGGGACGGTGCGTATCAACGGCACGTCGTTCCATGAGGATCCGGATAAATACCGGAGTGCGTTTTCCTATATCCCGGAGACGCCGGTTCTCTACGATGAGCTGACGCTCCGGGAGCATCTGGAGCTGACGGCGATGGCGTACGGTCTGCCGAGCGACGTATTCGAGGCAAGGTCCGCGGCTCTTCTTCGGGAATTCCGGATGGAGAAGCGGCTGCGCTGGTTCCCGTCGCATTTCTCCAAGGGGATGCGCCAGAAAGTGATGATCATGTGCGCGTTCCTCGTGAATCCGTCGCTGTACATCATCGACGAGCCGTTCGTCGGCCTCGATCCGCTCGGGATCCGCTCGCTGCTTGAGCAGATGAGCGAGAAGAAGGCGGAAGGGGCGTCGGTGCTTATGTCGACGCATATTCTCGCGACGGCCGAGAAGTACTGTGACCGGATCCTGCTTCTGCATGAGGGCCGGCTGCGGGCTTCGGGGACGATGGACGATCTGCGGGAGCAGTTTGGGATGCCGGGCGCGTCGCTCGACGACCTGTACATCCGGATGGCGGAGGAGCCGGACGATGGGCAGCCTGCGTGACGTGTGGCGCAGCCGCTTCACCCGCTACATGGAGGAGCTGCAGCGCTACATGAAATTCGTCTTCACCGGTCATCTTGCGATTGTGCTTGTCTTTCTCATCGGGGCGGGCGGCTTCGCCTACAGCAACTGGCTGAAGGAAGTGCCTGCAGACTTCCCGGCCGCGCCGCTCGCCGGCATCCTGCTCGGTTTGATCCTCGCCTACGCGCCGCCGGTCACTCTTCTGAAGGAAGCGGACGCCGTGTTCTTCCTGCCGATGGAGAGGCAGCTCGGCGGTTATATGCAGGGGGCACTCAAATGGACGGTCGCATCCGGGCTGTTCCTGCCGGTCGCGGTGTTCGTCGTGTCCATCCCGCTTTTGAATACGGTGTACGGCCTGAAGGGTCTGGCGCTGCTGGCGATCGTGATCGGAGTTGCCGCGCTTCATCTGTGGAACGTGCGGACCGAGTTTGCGCATCGCTGGGCGGATCAGGGAGAGGGCGTCTGGTCGGACCGGATCATCCGGTTTATCCTGTCAGCCGCCCCGATCACGGCCGCCCTCTGGGGCAAATGGTGGCTCGGCGTCCTGCTGCTCGTCCCGGCGGGTGTATACGGCATGCTGAAGCAGCGCTCGATGAAAGGGGTGCCGTTCCCGTTCCTGCACTTCATCGAACTGGAAAACGGCCGCATGACCCGCTTCTACCGCTTCGCCAATCAATTCACCGACGTCCCGCATCTGCGGGGGGCCGTCCGCAGAAGGGGCTGGCTCGACTGGGTATATGCACGGATTCCGTTCAGCCGGAAAGGCGCGCCGCGGTATCTTGCCGCCCGGACGTTCATCCGCAGCGATGACTTGTTCAACCTGTGGGTGCGGCTGACCGTGCTGTCCGTCCTCGGAGCGGCGTTCATCCCGATTCCCGTCGCATCGGGGATATTCAGCGCCGCCCTCGCATTCGCCTGCGCCTACCAGCTCCGCGACGCGCTCGCCGGCTCCCCGGAGTTCCGGATGGACCGCCTGTATCCGCTGCCCGCCGGCGCCAAAGCCGCCGCCGCGCGCGGAACCGTCCGCCGGGCACAGGCTGTCCAGGCGGTCCTCGTGATCGCGGCGGCGTCATTCCAGTTCGGATTCGGGTTTGTGCCGATCCTGCTTGGACTGACGGTGTATGCAGTGTCGGAAGTGACTCTGCAGTTTACCGGGAAATGAAACGAAAGTGATGCGAAGCCTGAGAGGGCAGCGCATCACTTTTTTGTTTTATTGAGTTGAATAGACTGATGAACGGGTGGCAAAGGCGGCTTCGCGCCTCTTTGAACACCATGGGGGCAGAACTCGCGTCACTCGGGAGCCAACTTGCTCCACTCGGGGGCAAACTCGCGCCACTCGAGGGCAAACTTGCGCCACTCGGAGGCAAACTTGCGTCACTCGTCCTCCGACATGAAAATATGTTGAAGAATAATCTGCCTCAGTTTTTTTCATGGCCAACAATTACCCCTTGAATTTTGGAGTTTGGGATCAGTCCGAAATCTTTGCTGTCAGATCCCCGCCACCACTGATCAACCAATACAAACACCGTATGGTCTTTAACAGTAACTGGCTCCATACTGGTCTGGAAGTATTCTTTCATTGCTGCGGAATCATAGTTTTTCTTAGGTGTTTTCTCAAAGTATTCTTTTTCCCCAAGACCTCTAACGCTTGCTGTTCCATAGAATGTATCCAGCTTCCGGCCGTCAATGAAAACCTGACCCTTTTTTATCTCTGCCGTTTCCCCCGGCAGTCCTACGACCCTTCCGAGGTGTTCATCCTGGCCATGCTCATAATAGATAATATCGCCCCTTTCGAGAGGTTCAATATTCTTTGAGACGACAAGTTTTCCGTGAATGTCAGTTTCGAGATCATGATTTCCCCGATCCATCGAGTCAACTGACCAGTCAATAGGATAAGTGCTGTCGTCTTGGCTGACCTCTTGGAGTGATTCCTCGGTTTTCAGATCTGTTATCGCATCAGGTTCATCCTCGATTCCGCTGCAACCCGCCAAAATCAAAATAAATGGTCAAAGCAAAGATTCTCTTTATTCTGCTCCCTCCTTTTAAAAAGCCTTTGGTCAATGTATTAGACGCTTCGAAACCATATCCCTTTAATAAAGGATGTTATTTCCTGACGAAAAGAAAATGACGCTTCCAAAGCACCGGGGAAGCGTCGTTTTGAAAATCAAGAACTCAATGATTCATTTACCCCCTCAACCGGTCAATATTCGCAAAGCCGATGTCCGTATCGATCGTGCCGCTCACGGTTAATCGTTCAAAATTCTCCCCTTTGAGCCAGCGTCCGAAATCGAAGGCGACCGGCTCGGTGTCGCCTCCGAGGGCGAACCAGGCGGTGAGTGTTTCGGGGAAGTAGGCGGATGTGTGGATCGTGCCGGCCCAGCTTTTGTAGTTGTCGGCGAAGACGCCGCGTTCCCGGTCGTTCAGGAGGCGCCAGGCCGCCCGGGCATCCGAGAGGGCGGCAGCGTCGGATTCCATCGTCTCCAGCCGTTCGATGGAGTCTTTCAGGTAATGCCGGTTTTCGCCTGTCTGCACTTCGAAGTGGTTCGAGCAATACGGAGACTCTCGGATGGTGACGCCTCTCGGACCGGCTTCGGCGAGCGCCCGGCGGCCGTCCTTGTCGAGCAGGTTGTAGCTGAACGAGCCGCGGTGGGGGAGTTCGTGCAGGAGCCGGACCGCTTCATCCACGTTTGTGCAGGTCTCCAAAAGGATGCGGCCGACCATCCAGCAGACGAATCCGTCGCCGGGCTTTTTCCGGTTGGTGAAGTTGTACGCCATCGCGAGGCCGCTTTCGTTTAGGCCGTCCATCCGGCCCGTGATCCGCTGGGCCGGTCCGATGACGGCCTGTCCGCCGTCCGTCGGCTGAAAGGCGGCATAAAGTCCTTCGTACGTATTCGGATGGAAGTCGTAATTGCGGGCGATGAACCCTTCGCCCGTGATCGTCGAGCAGCCGGCCCGCGGGATCTCCGAGCGGTAGCCGCCGAAGTCGCGCAGCACGTCTTCCATCGGGAGGGCGAGCGCATCCCGCAGGCCGCGGAGCTCCTCCCAGATACCGGGGGCATATGTCCGGAAGACGGCTTCCGCTTCACCGGTGTCAATCCGGAACCGCGGCTTCCGGATTTTCCAAGAACTCTGGCGGTTATGAAGGGTGAGTGAATCCCGCAGCCGTTCGCCTTGCAGGGTACCGAAGTCATAGTGGGTGCCGCGGAACTGGATGATGTCGCTGTAGATTTCTTTCATGGGCTTCATTCCTTTTGTGATCAGACATTCTTTTCTCATCTTGCCCTTGTCTTTTCATCGGGTCAACCCATGGACTATATACCTAAAACAGGTTTATCGATAACTGAGTTCATGCTATTCTGAATGTTGGGGGTGGAAGGGTTGATCAAGCATCTTGTTTCTGTCATCGTCATTTGGCTGGTCGCGTTCAGTTTTCTGTTGCTGATTGTCCTCATGCCGACAGAGGTGAAGTTTGTCGAAGGGAATGCCTTCCTGAAGTTCGAAGGAGTCACTTATCAATACAGTCCGGAAGCATACTACGCGAACATACGAGAATTCTTTTCGCTGCTTGCCGCTCATCCCGGTTTCGGGGGGATGGACAGTGGCCCGTCCTCACTGGAGATCGTACAACGATTCGGCAGGAGTCTGGTATTGATCGTGCCGGCCATGCTGATTGCCTTGGTTTTCGGAATGGTGAAGGGAATTTTGGATTTCCTCCATAAAGAGAGAAAAGGAGGAATGGCAAGCCGCTGGGTGACGTTCGGTTTTCTTTCGATACCGGACATCGCCATCATCGTGTTCGTCCAAATCGGCCTTTTGACAGCCATCTCCAAAGGATGGATTCCTCATATACAACTTTATGGCCACGACTCCATGGCGCAGACAATACTGAATATCCTGTTCCTCTCTGTTTATCCGACCGTTTTTATCGCGAACGCCACCTTCAGGGCACTCCGCGACCAAGAACATATGGACTATGTAAGGACGGCCCGATCAAAAGGGACCCATCCGTTTAAAATGTTGTATATACATATGCTGAAAAACGGGATCATTCCTATTTTGGCGCAGGCGGACATGATGATCCTATATATCCTGTCCAATCTGCTCATCATCGAAGTGTTCACCAATTACCGGGGAGCCGCCCTCTATTTGTACGAAGCGCTCGGCGATCCGACCAAGTTCTCATTCGGTACGCTGGTCACCGGCAACACATTTGCCATTGCCGGTTATCTGTTTTACTTTACTCTGTTGGTCCTGGCGATGAAAATCATCTCGGGACTGGCCAAATATAAGCTGGATGTCCGCGGAAGGGAGGGGATCTTTTGAATAAAACATTGACGATCGGCCTGCTGATGACCGGCGTGATCGTGATCTTGGCTTTGTTCGGTCCCCGACTCCCCGGAATTGATGCGGAACTAGCACAAACCATCCTGATCAAAACCGATGAGGGAAAGCTCCTTGCACCGCCCTATGGACCGTCCGGGGACTTCGTGATCTGACCGGAAGGGAGTGGATCTTTTGTCCAGAATCGTGATCGGAACCCGGGAAACCCTTTTGACAATCGTGGGTATCGTGCTGGTCCGGACAATTGTATCCTTGATTCTGGGCGTCGGTTCGTTTTATACCCGTGCCGGAGCGGTGCTCTTGAAGGTGTGGGAGGCCGTCTTTTCATTCATGCCGACGATTATCATCGTGATTTTGCTGTTGGCGGTCCCGCCGATCATGTTTTCGCCCAACCGACTCCTCCTCTCCGCGTTGATCATCGCTTTAGCCGAGACGGGCAGACTGGCCGAATTCATCAGGAGCAAGATGGTCGGACTCAGCTATGAAACCTATATGGAGGCGGCGATTGCGAGCGGAGGAAGTCGCCTTGGCATGTTCCGCAGATATTACAGGCCGATGATCGGACGAGAACTCGGCGGGATCCTGGCCCGTGAAGCCGGCCGTGTGATGTTTTTGCTGGCACAATTGGGCGTGGTCGGAGTATTCATCAATCAGATGTTCATGTCTCAAGAAATCCGCGGGACGTATGAGGCAGTGGTAACATCGGATGCCTGGCCGGTGCTTCTGCTCGATCTGCAGAAAGATTTGCGGATGGCACAATGGATTCCGGTATCTGCTCTGGCGTTCATCACGTTTGCCATCATCAGTTTTCAACTGCTCGCGGATGGCCTTGAAAAGAGAAGAGCGGAGCGGCTGGGAAGCCGTGGATAAAAAATCCCCGATGCCTTTGCGGGCAACGGGGATTTTCGTGAAAGGAGTTATTCTTGATAACCGGTCGCAGCAGCACCGAGTGCTTTCGCTGCGATGAGCAGGGCGCGCTCGTCGATGTCAAAGCGCGGGTGGTGGTGCGGGTACGGGTCTTCCGGCATGGCACCTGTGAAGAAGAACGTGCCCGGCACTTTTTCGAGATAGTAGGCGAAGTCTTCGCCGCCCATGTGAGGAGCCGTTTCGCGCGCTTCCACGCCCGGCAGCTCTTCTTCGATGATCCGCTTCATGAACTCCGTTTCGGCCTCATGGTTCACGACGGCTGGATAGCCCCGGACGTAGTCGAGTTCGATTTCGCAGTCGCCGGCAATCGCGGCGCCTTCGACCACACGGGCGATCTCGCGTTCCATGAGGTCGCGGATTTCCGGCTTGAATGTCCGCACGGTTCCGGCAAGATAAGCGGAGTCGGCGATGACGTTGAACGCATTTTCAGCGACGAACGAACCGACGCTCAAGACGGCCGATTCAATCGGGTCGACCCGGCGCGCGACGAGCTGCTGGAGATTCGTCACGAGCTGGGCGCCGATCACGACGGCGTCTTTCGTCTGATGCGGGTTCGCGCCGTGGCCGCCGCGTCCCTGGACTTTGATCTCAAACCGGTCGGCTGCCGCCATGACGGGACCCGTCCGGTATTCGATCGTGCCGAACGGCGTGAGGGACCAGAGGTGGGTGCCGAAGATGGCGTCGACGCCGTCAAGGCAGCCGTCGGCAACCATCGAAACCGCACCGCCCGGCGCATATTCCTCCGCGTGCTGGTGGATGAGGACATATTCGCCTGGGAGTTCATCACGGAGTTCGTGGAGGGCTTTTCCGAGCGTGAGGAGCGTCGCCGTATGGCCGTCGTGTCCGCATGCATGCATGACGCCCGGAACGGTCGATTTGTATTCCACGTCTTTCTGATCGTCGATCGGAAGCGCGTCGAAGTCGGCGCGGAGTGCAACCGTTTTGCCGGGTTTGGCGCCTTTAATGCGGGCGACAACGCCATTGCCGCCGACGTTGCCCTTGACTTCAACGCCGAGCTCCTTGTAAAAGTCCTGGATGTAACGGGCCGTTTTTTCTTCCTTGAACGAGAGCTCCGGGTGCATGTGAAGGTGGCGGCGGATCTTGATCATGTCTTCATTGGACGCCTCGAGCTTGGCGAACAGCTTATCCTTGATGGCAGCCTGCGGGTTGTTGAGCGTTTGTTCCGTCATATAGAATCCCTCCGGATAGCGAAATAATTTGAATGTTGATTATTATAGCAATGATAAAGAGACGCGGCAATGGGAATTTTCAGGAATCGGCTGTTTGACAACTTTTCCGGAGGGAATAAGTACAGTCAACACACCCGTGAAGGAGGCAGCAACTTGAAGAAGAACATCGGCACGATCAACTCGATGGTCCGCATCACCGGCGGCCTGACGCTCCTCGCTTATTCCATCGCCAAAATGGCGAAAGAAAAGCCGTCCGGCTCGCAGCTCTTCGTTTCGATGATGGGCGCACAGAAAGTCGCGGAAGGCATCGTCCACTACTGCCCGCTCATCGATGCCGCCGGCCTGGAAAACACGAAAATCGCAAAATGAATGCGGGAAAGCCCGGGGAGTCAGTGAGTGACTGACTTCCCGGGCTTTTTGGATGCATGGGTCTTTTAGGAGGACGAATCGGACTCTTAAAAGGGAGAATCGGACTCTTAAATGAGCGAAACGGACTCTTAGCGAGCAGTATCGGACTCTTAGCCGCTCCAACGCACGAAAAAGCCGCCCCTTCATCCACGCAGGGGCGGCCGCTCATCTTTCATTCGTCTTCTTCCTCGCCGGCTTTCTCGGTCGTGTACTCGGTCACATACGAAGCACTCGTGAAAATGTGCTGCACCTTTTCGGCCGGCAGAGGTTCACGCTGCTTGGCGTGAGCCTGCTCGAACGCCTTCGAACCTTTCCAGAGCTCATAATGATCTTTGCTGTTCCACGCCGTGAGCACTCGGTACGTATCCGACTTCACTGGGCGAAGCAGCCGGTAGGTGAGGAAGCCGGGCACCCCGTCCATCATCTTCGCCCGGTTTTCAAAGCGGTGCTCAAAGATCGGCCGTCCCTCGTCGGTCACCGGAATATTATTGATCACATAGTAGCCGTGACGGGCGAGCGGGCCGGCCGAGCCGATCACTTCGTACTGCTTCGGCGTCTGGAACACGGTCTTTCCTTCGGTTTCATGCATGAGCAGCGCGTTGCCCGGTCCGTACAGCAGGACCATCTCCTCACCGCCGTGCTGGTTCCTGATTGTCTCCATAAAGTCCGGCGTGCCGGTTGTTGTGTAGAAATTCATCCCCATGACCTCCCTGATCAAAAGCATTTGCTTAGTTCCTTTTTCCCCGTCCGCAGGCGGATTCAAACAACTGTGTCCGAAAGATGGCGGCATCGAGGTCAATTCTATGACAATTCGCCTTCCTCTCTATACAATAAATGACGGGACACTTATATTTGAAACGGATTATATCGGGAAAGCAGGGATCAATGCCAATGGGAACATTCAATGACACACTGATCCGGGCGGCGCGCGGGGAGAAAATCGATCACACGCCGGTCTGGTACATGCGGCAGGCGGGCCGTTCGCAGCCGGAATACCGCAAGCTGAAGGAAAAGTACTCGCTTGAGGAAATCACGCATCAGCCGGAGCTTTGCGCCTATGTGACGAAGCTGCCGGTCGACCAGTACAATGTCGATGCGGCGATTCTCTACAAGGACATCGTCACACCGCTCGCCGGCATCGGCGTCGACGTGAAGATCAAATCGGGCGTCGGGCCGGTCATCTCCAATCCGATCCGTTCGCGTGCCGACATCGACAAGCTCGGCGAATTCCACGCGGAAGATCAGGTGCCGTACGTGCTGGAGACGATCCGCATCCTCACTCAGGAGCAGCTCGACGTTCCGCTCATCGGATTCGCCGGCGCACCGTTCACGCTCGCGAGCTACATGATCGAAGGCGGCCCGTCGCGCAGCTACAACCTGACAAAGTCGTTCATGGTGTCGGAGCCGGAAGCGTGGCACGCGCTCATGAACAAACTCGCGGACATGGACATTGCCTATGTGAAAGCACAGGTTGCGGCCGGCGCGAAAGCGGTCCAGCTGTTTGATTCGTGGGTCGGGGCGCTGAATGTCGCGGATTACCGGACGTTCATCAAGCCGGTCATGACCCGCATCTTCAACGAACTGAAAGAGACCGGCGTTCCGCTCATCACATTCGGCGTCGGCGCAAGCCATCTGGCCGAAGAATGGAACGATCTCCCGGTCGACGTCGTCGGACTCGACTGGCGCCTGCCGATCAAGGAAGCGGACGCACGCGGCATCAAGAAGCCGGTCATGGGCAACCTCGACCCGTCGCTGCTTCTCGCCGACTGGCCGATCATCGAAACCCGCGCGAAGGAAATCATCGAGCAGGGCGTCGAGCACGGCTCGCACATCTTCAACCTCGGCCACGGCGTCTTCCCGGACGTCCAGCCGGCCACCCTGAAGAAGCTCACCGAACTCGTTCATACGTACTCGGCGGAACTCCGCAAATAATTCTACCAACCGGAAGGTGAACAGAATGGCGAAAAAGACAATGGGCCTCCTCGTCATGGCGTACGGGACCCCTTATAAAGAAGAAGACATCGAACCGTACTACACGCACATCCGCCACGGCCGCAAACCGGCGCCGGAGCAGCTCGAAGACCTGAAAAACCGCTACGAAGCGATCGGCGGCATCTCCCCGCTCGCGCGCACGACCGACGAGCAGGCGGAAGCACTCGGCAAGCGGCTCAACGAAATCCAGGACGACATCGAGTTCAAGGTGTACGTCGGACTCAAGCACATCCGTCCGTTCATCGAAGACACCGTTGAGAAGATGCACGAAGACGGCATCACGGAAGCCGTGACGATCGTCCTCGCGCCGCACTACTCGACATTCTCGGTGAAATCGTACAACACGCGCGCCGAAGAAAAAGCGGCGGAGCTCGGCAACATGAAGATCCAGTCGGTACACGACTTCTACCGCCAGCCGAAGTTCATCCAGTACTGGGCGGATAAGATCAAGGAAGAGTACGCCTCCATGCCGGAAGAACAGCGCGCCGAAGCCTGCCTCGTCGTCTCCGCGCACTCGCTGCCGGAGAAGATCAAGGAACTCGGCGACCCGTACCCGGATCAGTTGAATGAAACAGCGAAGCTTGTCGCGGACGCGGCCGGCGTCGAAACGTATGCGGTCGGCTGGCAGTCCGAAGGCAACACGCCGGACCCTTGGCTCGGACCGGACGTCCAGGACCTCACGCGTGACCTGTACAACGAACACGGCTACAAAGCGTTCGTCTACACGCCGCTCGGCTTCGTCGCCGAACACCTCGAAGTGCTGTACGACAACGACTACGAATGCAAAGTCGTCTGCGACGAAATCGGCGCCGCGTACTACCGCCCGGCCATGCCGAACACCGACCCGCTCTTCATCGATGCGATGGCGGACGCGGTGATGGATGTTTTGAATCAATAATTGACGAAACCAGGAGCAGGGGAAGCGACCCGCTCCTGGTTTTTGTGTTGAATGGAGAAAAGGGGAGGCGGGAGGCCGGTCTGATGTTCGAACTCTCCTTACTCGCCGATTCAAATGCAAATTGCCGCCCGGCCATGGTTGAGCCGGGCGGCAATATTCATTCTTCAGAGTTGTATCCGGAACGAATCGTCCGGATACTGCCTTGAGCCGGTATAACCGTGACAGGTAAGCGGCCCGCCCCTGGAGGAATTTCGTTTACAGTACAGAAGTAAGTTGATAGCAGGGAGTGTATAGAAACAAGGAAAGGAGCTCATGTCTCATGGAATCAATCATGAGCGTTCTGCTTGGTCATCTGGGCCTGTTTTATCCGACGCTGATTGCAGCTGCCGCCTGTTTCATCGTCGCTCTGATCAAGCGGTCATGGAAGTGGATGCTTGCGAGCACCATCCTGATTTATCCCGGCACTTGGTATCTCGGTGCCACGCCGGCATTCTTCTGGGCGGAGTACCTTCCGCTCATCCCGCTTGCCCTGACAATCTGGCTGTTCCTGCTCACTCGGAAGGAAAGAGGACAAGTGGAAGGCTGACTGATATTCAATAGTGAAATGCCGCCCGGTTGTAGGAGAGCCGGGCGGCATTGTTTTTGAATGAAGTCCGGGTCGCAGTCAAAACCCGAATGTCCCCCTAAGCGCCGAGGCATACGTCTGGCTGACGGGGAGCTCCTCGCCGTCGGTCGTCTCGACAAGCAGGTTCCCGGTGAAGTCTTTGCGGATGCGGGCAATCGCGTCGGTGTTGACGAGATAAGACCGGTGGATCCGGTGGAAGCTTTCCGGCAGCACGGTTTCCAGCTGCTTCAGCGTCTGGGTCGTCGAGTAGGCTTCGCCGTCCGAGTAAAACCAGGTCTTCTTGTCGGCGCTCTCGATATGAGAGATCTTGCCGACCGGGACGGGGACCCACTCGTCATCCTGCCGCCCGGTGAGGAAGCGGACCGGATCCTCGCCGGGCGGCCGCCAGCCCGGCGGCAGAAGGACGACGACCGCACCGGGCTCTTCGCCGACTTCCACCGGATAGCCGATCCCATAATAAGGAGGGATCTCGTCGCTGCCGTCCAAATAGGCCTCCGTCCGTTTCCTTTCCTTGAGCACCCGGTGGGCGATGCTGCCGGGTTCGACCGGCGCGCCCGCCGCAAGCGGAATCCGGTGCCCCTTCCCGTTGAAATGAACATACTTGCCGCCCGCGGCCACCGCGAGCGCCGCCTCCTCTGGAATCCATTCCCCGATCATAGTCGTGAACTGTTCCAACACAGCGTTCGTCATCCCATCTCCTCCGTTCATCGGATTTTCCTCTGCCTTCATCATCCGTTTCCCCCTTTTTGTCAGAAAGCACAGACAAGATTGATTACTCTGTTATATAGTAATCTACAACAACAACCACTGTTGTGGAACAGTCAAAAAGGACTATTTTTCACGGCAGCCATAAAAAATCTGGAAAGGTGTGGCGGATATGCAGACAAAACAAATGGAAATGGAACAAATCGAGGCCGGTTGGAAAGAAGAGCGGTGGAACGGAATCGAACGCCCGTACACGGCGGAGGACGTATACAGGCTGCGCGGATCGGTACAGGTCGAGCACACGCTCGCACGGCGCGGATCGGAGCGCCTCTGGAAGTCCCTTCATGAAGAGCCGTTCGTCAATGCGCTCGGCGCACTCACCGGGAACCAGGCGATGCAGCAAGTGAAGGCCGGACTGAAGGCGATCTATCTGAGCGGTTGGCAAGTGGCGGCGGATGCGAACGTCGCCGGACAGATGTATCCGGACCAGAGCCTGTATCCGGTGAACAGCGTGCCGCAGGTCGTCAAGCGGATCAACCAGGCGCTCCAGCGTGCAGACCAGATCGACCGCTCGGAAGGACGCGAAGGGTTCGACTGGTTCGCGCCAATCGTGGCCGACGCGGAAGCCGGGTTCGGCGGTCCGCTGAACGTCTTCGAGCTGATGAAGTCGATGATCGAGGCCGGTGCGGCGGGCGTCCACTTCGAGGACCAGCTCGCGTCCGAGAAGAAATGCGGACACCTCGGCGGGAAGGTCCTTCTCCCGACGCAGAACGCGGTCCGCAACCTGATCGCGGCACGCCTCGCGGCTGATGTCCTCGGGGTGCCGACACTCATCATCGCACGCACCGACGCCGATGCCGCGGATCTGATCACGAGCGACGTCGACCCGGCGGATCAGGAATTCATCACAGGAGAGCGCACGCCGGAAGGATTCTACCGCACGCGTGCCGGCATCGACCAGGCGATCGCACGGGGCCTCGCCTATGCGCCGTACGCAGACCTCGTCTGGTGCGAAACGTCCCATCCGTCGCTTGAAGAAGCGAAGCAGTTCGCGGACGCAATCCATGCGAAATTCCCGGGCAAGATGCTCGCCTACAACTGCTCGCCGTCGTTCAACTGGGAAGCGAACCTCGACCGGGAAACGATCGCCGAGTACCAGCGCGAGCTCGGCAAGATGGGCTACAAGTTCCAGTTCGTCACGCTCGCCGGCTTCCACGCGCTCAACCACGGCATGTTCGAACTCGCCCACGCCTACAAAGACGAAGGCATGGCCGCCTATTCCCGCCTTCAGCAGGCGGAATTCGCAAGCGAGAAGAAAGGTTATACGGCGACCCGCCACCAGCGCGAAGTCGGCACGGGCTACTTTGACGAAGTGGCACAGGTTATATCCGGCGGCACTTCTTCCACGACAGCGATGGAAGGATCGACGGAAACGGCGCAGTTTGTTTGAGGAAAGGAGCGGATCGAGATGACCAACAAGACGACAGAACTGCGGACGATCACCGTGGCGGGCGGCAAGACGCCGTCCTCACCGGAAATCTTGACGCCGGGCGCCCTCGGTTTCCTCGGCGAGCTGCATGAGCGGTTCAACGGGCGCCGGCTGGAGCTGCTGGAGAAAAGGCAGGAGCGGCAGGACCGGTTCGACGCCGGGGAACAGCCGGATTTCCTTCCCGAGACCGAACAAATCCGAGAAAGCGAGTGGACGGTCGCACCGATTCCGGACGACCTGAAAGACCGCCGGACGGAGATCACCGGTCCGGTCGAACGCAAAATGGTCATCAATGCGCTCAATTCAGGCGCAAAGACGTTCATGGCCTGCTTTGAAGACGCAACGAGCCCGACTTGGGAAAACATGGTCGAGGGTCAGAAAAACCTGGCCGACGCTGTACGGCGGACGATCTCCTATACGAGGGAATCCGACGGGAAAGAATATAAGCTGAATGAAAAACCGGCCGTGCTCATCGTGCGGCCAAGGGGCTGGCACCTCGACGAGCGCCATGTGACGGTGGACGGCGAGCCGATGTCCGGCAGCCTGTTCGACTTTGGACTGTTCTTTTACCACAACGCACAGGAACAGATCCGGCGGGGGACCGGACCGTACTTTTACTTGCCGAAGGTCGAAAGCCATCTGGAGGCACGGCTCTGGAACGACGTGTTCGAGTATGCACAGGAACGGCTCGGCATCCCGAACGGCACGATCCGGGCGACCGTCCTGATCGAGACGATCCTCGCCGCATTTGAGATGGATGAAATCCTCTACGAGCTGCGCGACCATGCGGCGGGTCTCAACTGCGGCCGCTGGGACTACATTTTCAGTTACGTGAAACGGTTCCGCAACCAGCCGGAAGTGCTCGTGCCGGACCGGAGTCAGGTGACGATGACTGCGCCGTTCATGCGGGCCTACACGCAGCTCTGTGTGAAGACATGCCACCGGCGGGGCGCAATGGCGATCGGCGGCATGGCCGCCCAGATTCCGGTGAAAGGCGACGAGGAAGCGAACGCCGACGCATTCCAAAAAGTCGCGGAAGACAAACGGCGCGAAGCGACCGACGGCCACGACGGCACGTGGGTCGCCCACCCGGGACTTGTCCCGGTCGCCATGAGAGAGTTTGACCGGGTGCTCGGCGAACGGCCGAACCAGCTCGACAACAAGCGCGAAGACGTGCACGTGACCGCCGCGGATCTTCTTCAGGTCCCCGAAGGCACAATCACCGAGGAAGGCATCCGGACGAACATCAACGTCGGCATCCGCTACATCGCCGCGTGGCTGTGCGGAAGCGGCGCCGTCCCGATCAACAATCTGATGGAAGACGCCGCGACCGCCGAAATCTCGCGCTCTCAGATCTGGCAATGGATCCGCCACCCGGAGGCCAGGCTTGATGACGGCCGCGACATCACCGACGGCCTGTTCCGGCAGCTTCTTCAGGAAGAACTGTGGAAGATCCGCAAAGAACAAGGCGCCGACCGATTCGCCGAAGGCAAAATCCAGCAGGCCGCCGACCTGTTCACCGAACTCACGGAAAAAGACGAATTTGAAGAATTCCTCACGCTGCCGGGTTATGGACAATTGAATTAATCCAACCAACACAGGAGGAGATCTGAATGACAAACATCAACCAGAAACCAAAGATGAAAAAGATCTGTGTGGAATGCGGCTGCGAAATCATCGAGAAGGTCGAGTCCCCTCATCACGAATGCGAGCGGTGCATCGGGAAACAGGAGCCGTGAGATAGAGGAGAAGATGGAAGAGCCACCGGTTTGAGCGGTGGCTCTTTCTTTTTGCGCGTATAAAGGAAGATTATGTATCCTTTCTCTCGAAAACAGAAAAATAAAGAACAACCGTCGCGTAAACAGTCAGGAGGAAGGTTGAGATCCGTGGAGAGGGACTTGTCTTGAACTGCAGAATCAGGCTGATCATGGCATACAACCAGACGGTGAAGAAAAAAGTGGTAAGGACATACGGGTGTTTTCTTATGTATGCCTTCAAGCGCTTTTTGTTAATGGCTTTCAAGAATCGTTCCACCTCATCATGGTGCCGGTCGTTGGTCATTCATACGCTTGGCGTCCGCAATGGTTTCACCCGATATGAATCGCCAAATGAAAAGAGTATCCCTGGCGGTGCTGAGACCGGGGGATACTCTTAATATTTTTCAACGTCAGGTCACTTGGCTTATTCGCAGTTGCATTTGTCGCATTTGTTGGAGTAGCACTCGTGCTGCTCCTCGATCTGCTCACCGCAGCTTGCGCACATTTTCGGAGGGAGGTTCTTGAAAAATTCAACGACGTTTTCAATCATGGGTCATTCTCCTCTCGGTTTTTTGTTATACAACTTGTTTGGGATGTTCATAGTGTATTATAACAGAAGGGGAAGTGTCAACGCTTTTTGCCCAATTCACCAAATTTACTGACGAAACGGCTAAATAGGCGG
Source organism: Bhargavaea ullalensis (assembly GCF_042432615.1). Taxonomy (NCBI): domain Bacteria; kingdom Bacillati; phylum Bacillota; class Bacilli; order Caryophanales; family Caryophanaceae; genus Bhargavaea; species Bhargavaea ullalensis. The sequence goes on along the minus strand of NZ_JBHLWY010000024.1, from coordinate 1,137 downwards.
ATGAACGGTGAATGGGCCCCGGCTGTGGTAAAATAGGAGCCAACAGAACCGGGGAGGCTGAAGCATGAAATTCATCGATAACAAAGGCATTCACGATCCGTACATCAACCTGGCGATCGAGGAGTACATATTGAACACATTCGACACGGACGAGGATTCTTATCTCCTGTTCTACATCAACGGGCCGTCGATCATCGTCGGGCGAAACCAGAACACGATCGAGGAAATCGACGCCAGCTACGTGGACAAGAACGGCATCAAGGTCGTCCGCCGCCTGTCCGGAGGAGGCGCGGTGTACCACGACCTCGGCAACCTGAACTACAGCTTCATCACGAAAGACGACGGAGAAAGCTTCCGCAACTTCCGGAAGTTCACGCAGCCGGTCGTCGACGCGCTTCAAAAGCTCGGTGTCAATGCGGAGCTGCAGGGCCGAAATGACCTGATTGTCGAAGGACGGAAGATTTCCGGGAATGCCCAGTTCTCGACGAAGGGCCGGATGTACAGCCACGGCACGCTCATGTTCGACACCGACGTGGAGGAAGTCGTCAATGCGCTGAAGGTGAAGAAAGACAAGATCGAGTCGAAGGGGATCAAGTCGATCCGCTCGCGAGTGGCGAATATTTCCGAGTTCCTCCAAGAGCCGATGACGATTGAAGAGCTGCGTCAGTACTTGCTCGAGGAGATCTTCGGGGGCAAGGAAAACATCGAATACCTGGAGCTCACCGAAGACGACTGGGAGAATATCAAGAAGCTGTCCGAAAAGCGGTACGGCAACTGGGACTGGAACTACGGCAAGTCGCCGAAGTTCAACATGTCCCACACTCAGCGCTTCCCGGTCGGCGGCATCGATGTGAAGCTGGAAGTGAACAAAGGCAAGATCGAAGACGCCGCCATATTCGGCGATTTCTTCGGAGTCGGCGAAGTCGCCGAAATCGAAGAGGCGCTCAAAGGCGTGCAGTACAGCCACGATGCGATCGGACAGGCCCTCTCCGGCCTCGATATCGAGAAGCTCCTCGGCGGCATCACGAAAGACCAGTTCATCGATTTGATTTATTGAGCGCAGCACGGGAAGGGGCTGTCCAGAAAGTCGATAAAAACGACTTTCTGTGACAGCCCCTTTCTTGTTTTTTATCTCTC